>JAIRTY010000456.1 GCA_031254715.1 Nocardiopsaceae bacterium
GGAGACGGGCACCCAGCGACTTCCATGGCCAACTGCAGGTCCTTGCTCATCAGCGCCGTGGTGAAGGAGACAGGCGTGGTCCCGGGCTTGAGGAAAGCCTCGCGCTTGTAGGCGATGAATGGCGACGCGACGGCGCTGCTGCCCGAGACCGGGGCATCAAGGAACTCGGCACCGCGCGCCGCCAGCCATCGGGAGCCCCATGTGACCAAGGCCTGTGAACCCGACCTTCATCGTCCCCGTCAGTCCTCCGCGCCAGCGCCATCGAGCGCGGCCGCCGCCACCCGGGTCTCGCCGCGCCCGGCTGGGGTGTTCAGGTGGGACTGGCTGTCGCGCAGTGTGTCCAGTGACCCTCCTGCAGTCCAGTACTTCTGCCCGGCCACTAGGAGATCCTCGGCGGGGAACTTGGTGATGACCTCGCATCCATCGGCGGTCACTACCAGCTCTTCCTCAATCCGTGCGGCCGACCAGCCGTCGCTGGCCGGCCAGTACGTCTCCAGGGCGAAGACCATGCCTTCGGCCAGGGGTTCGGGGTGGTCGAGGGAGACGAGCCGGCTGAAGATCGGCTTTTCCCAGATGGACAACCCGACGCCGTGACCGTACTGCAGGCCGAAGGCGGCGGTCTCGTCGGCGAAACCGAACTCGTCCGCTCGTGGCCACAGCGAGACGATGTCGGCGGTCGTCGCTCCCGGCTTGACCAGCGCGATGGCCTGGTCCATGTATTCGCGGCAGCGTATGTAGGCGTCCCGCTGTGCCCGCGATGCGCTGCCCACGGCGAACGTCCGGTAGTAGCAGGTCCGGTAACCGACATAGCTGTGCAGGATGTCGAAGAACGCGGGATCGCCGGGGCGGATGAGCCGGTCGGAGTAGACGTGCGGGTGTGGCGAGCAGCGCTCGCCCGAGATCGCGTTCACGCCTTCCACGTACTCGCTGCCCAGGTCGTAGAGGACCTTGCTGACCAGCCCGACGCACTCGTTTTCGCGGATTCCGGGGCGCAGGAATTCGTACAAGTCGCTGTAGGCCGCGTCCACCATGGAGCACGCCTGGGCGAGCAGGGTGATCTCGTCGCGGGTCTTGATGCGGCGTGCCTCCATGAACACCTGCTGCCCGTCGACCGCGGTGATCCCGGCTGCGGCCAACGCGGCCAGCACCGGCATTTCAGCCACGTCGATCCCCAGCGGTTCACCTGCCAGGCCGTGCTCATGCAGGACTTCGACGACCTTCGCGGCCACGTCTTCGGCGATCTGCGCGGCCGGGTGAAACGCGCCGCGAAGAGTGGAGATGCCAGCCCGCGCGCCAGTACGCGCGGCACCCTCGGGGCTGGCTGGATCGCCTGTGTGATCCAGCCACGGGTTGTAGAGCTGATGATGCCGCGCCGCGGAGCCGAAATCCCAGACGACCGGCTCGCCGCCGCGAGGCAGCAACGCGAATCGGATGAGCTTGTCCATCGCCCAGGTGCCGATGTGGGTCGAGGTCATGTAGCGGATGTTGGCGAAGTCGAAGCTCAGCAGGGCGCCGAGGTCTGAGCGCTCGAGTTCCGCGTTCAGCCGGGCCAGTCGCTCGGTGCGGAGCCGGTCCATGTCGGCCCGGGTTTCCCAGTCCACCGTGTTGGCGCCGAAGGTCTGGCCGGTCCTTATGGACATGGCCTGCCGCTCCTCGAAATCATCCCGGCTACCTCCGCGTAGGTGCGGGGACTGTCCCCGCGGGTGCCCTCCGTAGTACCGTTCCACGAGAGCCAGTGTCAAGGGTTACTGAACGACCTGGCGCTGTATAGTGCTGGTTATCAGGGATCGGGCTCGGGGATGAAGGCGCTTCTGTGAACGTTAATGTGGGCGGCCTGATCCGGCGGGAGCGACAGAAGCAGGGATTGTCACTGCGTGAGCTTGCCCGCCGGGTCGGGGTCTCCGCCAGCATGTTGTCCCAAGTCGAAACCGACCGGACACGCCCTTCGGTGAGCACGATCTATGCGATCGCCACCGAACTCGGGCTGTCCATCGATGCCTTGTTGTCGGAGGAGGAAGCCGAGGTCGCAAGCGCGGCCGCAGTCGCAGACAGCCGGCCTCGGCGCGGGGCAGTCCCTCCGGCTGCCGCCGAGCTGAACTGCCAGCTCGTCCAGCCCGAACAGCGCCGCAGGCTGGAACTGGAGTCCGGCGTCACCTGGGAACTGCTGAGCGACCTGCTCCCGCACCTGGTCGACTTCATGTACGTCACCTACGAGCCGGGCGGCTCGTCCAGCTCATCAGGCAAGCTGATGCGCCACACCGGGACCGAGTTCGCCTTCCTGCTGCGCGGCAAGCTGAAGATCCAGGTCGGCTTCGATGAGTACGTCCTGCAGCCGGGCGATGCCCTGGCGTTTGACTCCTCAGAGCCGCATCTGCTGGTAAACGAGGGCACCGAACCTGCCGAAGGCATCTGGTTCGTGCTGGGCCGTCGGCTCACGCCGGACTCGCACGCGGCACGGACCGGATGGCGCATTGACGGCCCGGTGACCCGTCGCGCCGAGGACTGAAACCCACCGCTACCTGCGCGGATCCTCGCCAGCCGGGGCAGCCCGTTACGCGAGCGTTGCCGAACCGTGTTCCTTCTGGGGCCTTGTGCGCCCGTTCCAGCCGCGTTAATCTCGCTGAACATCACGTTCGTCATTGCTGAACAGCGAAGCTCTTGACGGCCCTGGCCGGCACACGCTCGATGGGGAGACAGATGGCGGATTCCTTTCACGTAGGCATCGGCGACGTTCCGCCTGTGCCCGGCCTGGGCCCTGACCAGGGCTGGGTTGGCATGACCGTGCAGTTCCTGGTGGACCAGGCCGGGGCGGGTGCCGAGCATGTGGTGTTCGGGCGCGCCATCTTCGCGCCGGGCCACGCTGAACACCAATGGCACCGCCATCCGGGGGCCGAGGAGTTCGCGCTCATCGTCCGCGGCCAGGGCATTGTCCTGGACGGAGACAACGAGATCCCGGTATCGGCCGGGGATGTGGTCTTCCACCGCAAGGGCGCCTGGCATGGCTTCCGCAACTCGTCGGCCTCCGACGAAGCAGAGATGATCTGGGGCTGGGCCGGTGCCTCGTCGCGGGCCGAGGCCGGTTACGAGCTGCGCTACCCGCCGCAGTAACCGATCAGGGCGGAGCAGTCATGAGCAACACGGTGAGCGGGTGGCGCGGCCGCCTCGCCCCCCGTATCGGCCGGGGCCGGGGGGCGGCAGGCAGCGTCACGGCCTCGCGCTGGCGCCGGTCGGCAGGGATCTGGGTGGCTACCGGGCTGCTGTTCGTGGTCAGCGCGGTCTTCCAGCCGAAGAGCCTGGGTGGCAGCGCGCTGGCCGCGCTGTGGCCGTTCGCGGCCGTGCTCATGCTGGTGGCGGTGGGCCAGACGCTGGTCGTCCAGCAGCGCGGAATCGACCTGTCTGTGCCCGGGTTCGTCTCGCTCAGCGTTGTCCTGGTCACCCACATCCCGGAAGGGAACTCCGCCAAGCTGGGTCCGGCCATCCTGCTCGCGTACGCGATCTCGCTGGCGGCTGGCGGCGTAAACGGGCTGCTGGTCACTCGCGTCGGCATCACCCCCATAGTCCAGACGCTCGGCATGAACGCCGTCCTTTTCGGCATTGACCTGGGCATCACGCAGGGCACCCCGACCCAGACCACGGATGCCCTGCAGGCGTTCGCCGGGGCCTCGCCGGCAGGTATCCCGCTCCCGCTGATCATCGCCATTCTTGTCGTGATCGTCATCGAGTTCGCTATCAAGCGGACCACGTTCGGGCGCCGTTTCGAGGCATCCGGTGCCAACGCCGCAGCAGGCCGCGCGGCCGGGCTGCGCGGGAACCGGTACCAGTTCTCCGCCTACCTGGGAGCAGCGGTCCTCTACTGCACCGCGGGTGTCCTGCTCGCCGGGATTGTCTCCCAGCCTGACCCGTTCCAGGGCAATGACTACCTGCTTCCGTCGGTGGCTGCGGTGGCGCTGGGCGGCACGTCGCTGCTTGGCGGGGCCGGCAGCGTCATCGCCAGTTCGGTAGGCGCGCTGTTCCTGAGCCAGCTGCAGCAGTTCGTGCTGGCGACGGGCGCCAGCGCGGCCGTGCAGAACCTCGTCGAGGCCAGTGCGCTGGCGCTGGCCGTCACCATCTATGGCCTGCGGCCCAGGCTTGGCCGCCTGTTCACCCGATCGCGGGCGGGGCCGCCAGCAGCCGCCGGATCCAGCGGGCCCGCTGAGACCCAGCCGGGCCCGTACAACAACCGAGAACCCGTGACCTAGGGCCTGAGCGGCAATGCCTTCTCCAATCCCGTACCCCTCGGATGGCAGCGGCCAGGCACCGGGCCTGCCTTCATCAAGATCGTCGCCTGATAGCAACACCACACGTAGGAGTGACCACAATGAGTGAAAAGCCAGCCGGCGGGGCGAGGAGCGGACCGCGCCGCAGGCGCCTGACGATCGGCGCCTGTGCGGTGGCAGCACTGTCCCTCGCCGTGGCCGCCTGCAGCAGCAGTGGCGGCAACAGCGGCGCTGGCGGCGGCTCTGCCGGCGGGCAGAATGCGGCCTCCAGCAAGTACCCGTGGTGCGGGCCCAAGCAGGCGTCCATCGCGCTCGCCGACGGCTTCGGCGACAACACGTGGCGTGAGCTGACGCGATACTCGGCGGTCAAGATCGCGGCGCAGTGCCCCAGCGTGACCAAGTACGTGTACACCAACGGCGAAGGCAACACCCAGAAGGCAATCTCCGACATCAACTCCCTGGTCGCTCAAGGCACCAACGCGATCGTGGACTTCCCGGACGCCGGGAAGGCGATGCTGCCGGTGCTGACCAAGGCCTACCAGGCCGGCACGATAGTGGTCCCCTACCGGGTGTTCCCCGGGGGCAAAGCGGGCCAGAACTACAACGCTTACGTCTCCACCAACTTCACCTCGGCCGGCGTGCTGTGGGGCCATGACGTGGCCACAGCACTGCACGGTAAGGGCAACGTCGTGTTCCTTGGCGGGCCGCCCGCCAACTCCCAGAGCCTCGCCGAGTACCAGGGCCTGCAAAGCGTCTTCAAGAACTATCCCGGAATCCACATCATCGGGCAGAAGCCCTACAACGTCACGAACTGGAACCCAGCGACAACGCAGCAAGTCGTCGCGTCGTTGCTGTCGAAATACCCGAAGATCGACGCGGTGGTGAGCGACTTCGGGACAGCCCTGGCCGCGTCCTTCACCCAGTTCCAGAAGGCCGGACGGAAGATCCCCATCATCGCTACCGAGGACGGCAACTCCCTTGGCTGCGACTGGGCTTCCATGCACAAGAGCGACCCGGGCTTCAAGCTCTTCACCGTGTCCTCCCAGACCTGGATGGTGGAGTACGCCATGAGGTACACGATCGCCTTGGCCACCAAAGGCAAGGTGCCGTCCTCCACGGTCGTCCCCCAGCAGAACTTCGAGAACTCGGTCAGCAGCAAGCCCAGCAAACCGGTCTGCAACAATTCCCTGCCGGCCACGGCGATCATGTCCAGCGGGCTGACGCCGGTGCAGCAGAAGGCAGCGCTCCACGGCGTCATTCCCAGCCTGGGCTCGCTGCGCTGACCCGCGTGGCCCGGCGGCCCGGCGGCCGCCGGGCCACGCGGCAGGAAACTCCGGCCCCTGAGTTATCGAGGAGAACCGCGATGGCGATGACAGCGCAGGACATCAAGGCGCTGCAGCTCGCCGACATCTGGAAGAGCTTTGATGGCGTTGATGCGCTCAAGGGAGTGACGTTCGAGGCGCGAGCCGGGGAGATCCACGCCCTGCTCGGGGAGAACGGGGCCGGCAAGTCCACCCTCATGGCAATCGCCGCCGGCTCGCTGGAGCCGGACCGCGGCCAGGTGGAGCTGAAGGGCGAGCCGGTCGAGGGCGCAACGCCAGCCGCGGTCCATCAGCGAGGCCTGTCCATCGCCTATCAGCATCCCGCCCTCGTGCCGGATCTCACGGTTGCGGAGAACATCGCGATGTGGCTGCCCGGGCAAGTGCGGGCGGCAGCCAAGCAGGCCCCGGCCTGGATGCGCTCGCAACTGGCGCGGGTCGGCTGTAGTGCCGGGCTGGGTCAGCGGGTGAGCAGCCTCAGCGTCGCCCAGCGGCACCTGCTCGAGGTGGCCAAGGCGCTGGCCTCCGATCCCGCGGTCCTGATCCTCGACGAGCCCACGGCGGCCCTGGACGCCGACGACTCGGCGACGTTGTTCGCCGAGTTGCGCCGGCTGGCCGCCGCCGGCATGGCGGTGGTGTACATCACGCACCGGCTGGCGGAGGTGCGGGAACTGTGCCAGCACGTGACCGTGCTACGGGACGGGACCGTGCGGGGCAGTCACCGGGTAGCCGATGTCTCCGACGCGCAACTCCTGGAACTCATCGTCGGGCGGGCAGTGAGGGCCGAGTTCCCTGCCAAGGCCGGGGCAGCCGCCGGGGAACGGCCGGTGCTGAGCGTTGAGCACCTGTCCGATCATGCCTTCCATGACGTCTCGCTGACGGCCCGCGCCGGGGAGATCGTCGGTCTCGCAGGGATCGTGGGTAACGGCCAGAGCGAGTTCCTGCGGGCGCTGGCCGGGCTCGGTCACGCTGCCGGGGAGGTCACGGTACTGGGCGAGCCCCTGCGGACCGGCCGCCCGGACGCGGCGCTGAAGGCCGGAGTGGTTTACCTGTCGGCAGACCGGCTCGGGGAAGGCCTGTTCGGCACGCTGTCGGTACGGGAAAACGTGCTGGTCTCGGCACTGGGGCGGTTCGGCAAGTGGGGCGTGACGAACCCCCGGGGAGAGTCCCGGGCGGTGGCGCGGCAACGGGATGAGCTGTCTATCCGGGCGGCCTCCGCTGAGGCTAATGTGCTGAGCCTTTCTGGCGGGAATCAGCAGAAGGTCCTGCTGGCCAGGGCGCTGCTGAACGAGCAGGCCAAGCTGCTACTTGCCGACGAGCCAACCCAGGGCGTGGACGTCGGCGCGCGGGCTGAGATCTACCGGATCCTCCGGCGCGCGGCCGCAGCCGGTGCCGGAGTGGTCATCGTGTCTTCCGACATCAGGGAGCTGGAGGGTCTCTGTGACCGCGTCGTGGTGTTTTCCTCTGGCCACGTCGTCGCCGAACTCAGCGGCAGCGAAGTCAGGGAGGACGCCATCGCGCACGCCATGGTGACCTCCACCAGCCGGCGGACGGAGGCGGCAGGCCGGGCGGTGGCTCGCCGCGGGCTGCCGGGCCAGGCTCTCGGCTGGCTGCGCAGGGTAGGCCGGGGTGACTACGCGGCAGCCGGCGTGCTTGCCGTGGCCATCGTGGCGCTGGCCCTGTACACCCAGGGGCACAACTCACGGTTCCTGTCCACCTTCAACCTGACGTCGCTTACCGTGCTAATCGCGGCCCTCGCCTTCATCTCGTTCGGCCAGGAATGCGTCATCCTGACCGGCGGTATCGACTTGTCCGTGGGCCCGCTGGCCGGCCTGGTCGTCGTGATCGGTTCCTTCTTCGAGAACGCCGGCCACAGCCTGGGAATCTTTGTGGCCGGATTCGTGGTCATGATCCTGGCCAGCGCCGCGGTCGGGATGCTGAACGGCAGCATGGTGCAGTTCGCCCGGTTCACTCCCATCGTGGCGACGCTGGTCACCTACATCGCGATCCAGGGCATCTCCCTGGTGCTGCGCCCGTTCCAGGCCGGATACATATCGTTCGCCCTCATCAACGCGATCAACCGGAGCACCGGGCCGGTCGCCATCGCCTTCCTGGCCGCCGTCGCGGTGGCCATCGCAATGGAACGCGCGCTGCACCGGTCACGCTGGGGCCGGAGCATACGGGCGATCGGCTCCGACCGGGCAGCCGCGTTCCGGCTCGGGGTCCGTCCCGCCGTTACGGTCGTTGGCGCCTACATTGCGTCGGCCTTGTTCGCCTGCATCGGCGGCGTGCTGCTCATGGCGCAGGTGGGCGTGGGCGACCCAACCCAGGGGGTGAACTACACCCTGGCCTCGGTCACCGCCGTGGTGCTCGGCGGGACCAGCATCTTCGGCGGCCGAGGGTCATTCATCGGCGCGCTGTTCGGCGCGGTCCTGGTGGAGCAACTGCTGAACGTCACCACGTTCCTGCAACTGTCCCAGGCCTGGCAGTACTGGTTCGAAGGAGTGCTGGTCATGCTCGCAGTCGGCATCTACACCCAGGCGCGCGCCCGGTCCGGCGGGCTGACCCAGGTCACCGTCGGCTGATCAGCGAAGGAAGCCCAGCGAAGGAGCTAAGCAGACACATGCGTGCACTGGTCTTCTCAGCACCAGGCAAAGCGGAGGTCGCCGAGGCGCAGTGCCCCGCGCCCGGTCCCGGCGAGGTCCTGGTACGGTCGCGAGCCGTCGGGATCTGCCACTCCGATCTGGAATTGCTGGCCGGACGCTACATCATCCCGATCCGCTATCCGATCACTCCCGGCCACGAGTGGGCCGGGGAGGTGGCGGAGACCGGGCCCGGCGTGGACGGTCTCAAGCAGGGTGATCCCGTCGTGGGCGAGTGCGTCGTCGGCCCCGGCGGACGTGATCACTTCGGCTTCTCCATCTCCGGGGCCGCCGCGCAGTACTTCCTGGCCCGGGCGGAATGGCTGCACAAGATCCCGGCGCACCTCACCTGGACCCAGGGTGCTCTGGTCGAGCCGTTCAGCGTCGCCTACGCGGCCGTCAGGGCAGGGGTCATCGACCCGAGCGATCGGGTCGCGGTGCTGGGCGGTGGCCCGATCGGCCTGCTGTCGGCGATGGCCGCGGTTGGCCGCAACGCGACGGTGACGCTGATCGAGCCGCGGCCGGACCGCCGCGCAAAGGCCGCTGATCTCGGCGTGTCCTCCGTCCTCGACCCGACTGCCGGTGACCTGCCAGGGCAGGCCAGGGAAGCTACCGGCGGCGACATGTTCGACGTGGTCATCGAGTCGGCCGGGCACCCCGAAGCTATGGCCCAGGCACTCACCATCGCCGGGAGCCATGGCCGGATCGTCTACGTCGGCATCGACGTCGGCAACACGATCCCCGCGGAACTGGGCCTCATCCAGGCGCGGTCGCTGCGCATCCAGGGCATCGTCGGGTCGGCCGGCATCTGGCCGCAGGCCATCAGGTTCCTGGCTGCGGGCGTCGTAGACCCGGCCCGTATCGTCACCGCCAGCTACCCGCTTGGCGCGGCCACCGATGCACTCGGCGCGGCTGCCCTGGGTTCAGGGAACATCAAGGTCCATATTGAGGTCTCGCCGTGAAGGCGGCCGTCTTCCACGCGCCCGGCGATGTCCGCATCGAGCAGATATCCGAGCCTGGGCAACCGGGTCCGGGCGAACTGCTCATCCAGGTTGCCAAGGCGGCGCTGTGCGGCACCGACTCCGCTGAGTGGGACCACGGCCCGCTGCTCGCCCAGCCACCGGTGGTGCTCGGGCACGAATTCACCGGCACGGTGGTCGCCGCCGGGCCCGAAACTGCCGGGTTCCCGACCGGGACCAAGGTGGTCAGCGGGGCCGGGATCTCGTGCGGGACATGCGAATGGTGCGCCGCGGGCCGGACCAACCTATGCGCCAGCTACCAGACCCTCGGGCTGCACCGCGACGGCGGGCTCGCCGAACTCGTGCTCTCGCCCGCGTCCATCTGCCGGCCGGTGCCGGAAGGCCTTGGTGACGTTGCCGCCGCCATGGCCCAGCCGCTGGCCGTGGCGCTGCACGCTGCCCGTCGCGGGCGCACGGGGCCCGGGCGTTCCTGCGCCGTGATCGGCGCCGGCGGCATCGGCGCCTTCATCGTCGCGGCCGCCGCCGCCCTCGGCGCTAACCCGGTCATCGCCGTTGATATCGCTGACGGCCGGCTGGAAACGGCAGCGGCACTGGGCGCCGCGCTCACCGTGAACGCAGAGCGGCAGGATCCCGTCGCGGCCGTGCGAGAAGCCACCGGGCAGCAGGGCGCCCACGTCGTGATCGAGGCCTCCGGAGCCCCCGCCAGCCCGGCGGCCGCGCTGGCGATGGCCCGCCAGGGCGGCGACGTTGTGATGGTCGGGCTGCAGCCCCGCCCGGTGGCCGTGGACCTGTTCTCCGTATCCACCCGGGAGGTGGACGTGCACGGGACCCTTGCCCACGTCTGCGGGGAGGACCTCGGCGAGGCGGTGACCCTGCTCGCCACCACCCCGCTGGCGGCAGCCGTGCTCGGAGGCGTGATCAGCCTGGACGAGTTGATCGAGGGCGGGCTGCGCCCGCTGGCGGAGCGGAAAGCGCACGGCAAAATCATCGTGGACATCCCGGTGAGCGCCCGATGAGCAGCGGGCAACCAGGCAGCGCACCGCCGGGCAGGACGCCGATGCGGGCACAGAGCCACGTCGGGATCACCGTACGCAACCTCGACGCGTCCGTGTACTTCTACCACGACCTGCTCGGCCTGGAGATCTGCACTGAGCCGAGTCCGTGGTTCGATGAGCCGGAACTCGGCCACGGCGTCGGAGTGCCCGGCGCTGCGCTCCGCCAGGTCTGCCTGAAGCTCGGTGACACGATGCTGGAGCTGCTGGAGTACCGGACGCCACCCTCGCAGACCGAGCGGCCGCTGCTGTCGCATAGCACTGGGGCGAGCCACGTCGCCTTCCAAGTAGACGACATCCAGGTAGTCAAGGCCGAGCTGGAAGCCAGGGGCGTCCGCTTCTTCTCCGACATCAACGTCGTCGACGAGGGAGTACTGGCCGGCTGGCGGTGGGTGTACTTTGCCGATCCCGATGGGTACCCGCTGGAACTGGTCGAGAACGCCTACGAGCGGCCGGGCGGCCACGCCGCCGGGATAGCTCGCTACCTGGAGGCCCGGCCCACGATCCCGCAATCACGATGAGCACTGTCCATGGCGTGCCGCCCGGCACGCCCGAGCCGGCGAGGTGAGCATGCGCGCCCTCCGCTTCCACCAGGCACGCGAGTTGCGCGTCGAGACGGTCGCCGAGCCGGG
>JAIRTY010000528.1 GCA_031254715.1 Nocardiopsaceae bacterium
GGCTGGGGCTGGGGCTGGGGCCTGGCGCTGGGGCTGGGGCCTGGCGCTGGGGCTGGAGCCTGGGGCTGGGCCTGGGGCTGGGGCCTGGGGCCTGGGATCCGGGGCACGGGGCACGGGACCCGGGACCCGGGGCCGGGCGGGGCCAGCGCCGGTGCCCGACGCGTGAGCCGGGGCCGGCCAGATACCAGCCGCGGCCGCCGCGATGCTTACCAGCCTTTATGCCGCGGCGATAGGAGCGCGTCAGATGCCGGTTGCGGCCAGGTCCATGCCGCGCTGCAGGCGTCCGAGGGTGCGCTCCCGGCCCAGCAACTCGATCGACTCGAACAGCGGCGGGCCGACCCGCCGCCCGGTCACCGCGACCCTGACCGCGCCGCCGAACGCCGCCCGGGGCTTGAGGCCGAGCTTGTCTACCAGCGCCTCCCGCAGGGCCGCCTCGATGGCGGCAGTGTCCCAGGATGGCAGGCCGGCGAGTACCTCTCCGGCGGCCGCCAGCGCCTGCCCGGCCTCACCGTTGAACGCCCGCGCCGCGTCGCCGGAGTCCACCGTGAACTCGTCCTCGCCGGTGAACAGGAAGCCGAGCATGGCCGGCGCCTCGGCGAGCCTGCCGATCCGCTCCTGGATGAGCGGGGCCGCGGCCGCGATCAGCTCGGCCTGCGCTGCCGCCGGCGGGTCCGCGACCAGCCCGGCCCGGGCGAGGAACGGGGTGATCCGGCCAGCGAAGTCGGCCGGCTTCAGCTCCCTGATCTTGTCGCCGTTGATCGCTTCCAGCTTGCGCGCGTCGAACTGGGCGGGGTTCTTGTTGACCCGGGCCAGGTCGAACTCGGCGGCCAGGTCCGCCAGCGTGAACAGCTCCCGATTCTCCCCCGGCGACCAGCCGAGCAGCGCCAGGTAGTTGCCCATCGCCTCGGGCAGGAACCCCTCGTCCCGGTACCAGCTGACCGAGACCACCCCGTTCCGCTTGGACAGCGGCTTCCCGTCCGGGCCGAGCACGTAGGGCAGGTGCGCGAACACCGGGAACCGCTCATCCGGCACCCCCATCGCCCGGTATACGGCGAGCTGACGGGGGGTGGAAGAGAGCAGGTCATCGCCCCGCACGACGTGCGTGATCTCCATCAGCACGTCGTCCACGGCCACCGCCAGCGTGTAGAGCGGGGCGCCGTCGGCCCGGGCCAGCACGAAGTCGGGCACGTGCGCGTGATCGAAGGTGACCTCGCCGCGCACCAGGTCGGTGAACGTAGTGGAGCCCGCGGGCATCCGGAACCTGACCACCGGCCTGCGTCCCTCCGCCTGGTAGGCGGCGACCTGCTCGGGCGTCAGCTGGCGGCAGTGGCCGTCGTAGCCACTGGGGCCGCCAGCGGCGCGGGCGGCCGCCCGCCGCTGCGCCAGCTCCTCGGGCGTGCAGTAGCAGTGGTAGGCGTGCCCGTCGGCCAGGAACCGGCTCACCCACTCGGCGTAGACCGGCAGCCGCTCGCTCTGCAGGTACGGCCCGTAAGGGCCGTCCGCGCCGGGCCCCTCGTCCCAGTCCAGGCCGAGCCAGCGCAGCGTGTCCAGGGCCGATTCGATGTACTCGGGCCTGACCCGGGTCTGGTCGGTGTCCTCGATCCGCAGCACGAACGTGCCCCCGGTGCGGCGGGCGAACGCCCAGTCGTACAGCGCGGTCCGGACGTTGCCCACATGCAGGTCACCGCTCGGCGACGGGGCGAAGCGCACCCGCACCGCGCCCGGCACGGCGCCGCCGGTTCCGCCGTCAGCGCCGTCAGTCACCGCTGATCACCTTGTTGGTCAGGGTCCCGATCCCCTCGATGGTCACGGCCACCTCGTCTCCGTCCGCCAGCGGGCCTGCTCCGGCGGGCGTGCCGGTCAGCAGGACGTCGCCGGGAAGCAGCGTCATCACGTTACTGGCGAACGCCACCAGCGCGCTCACGTCATGCAGCAGCCCGGACGTGCTGGCCTGCTGCCGTACCTCGCCGTTCACCGTGGTCGTGAGCGTCAGCACGGCCGGGTCGGCCTCGGTCTCGAGCCACGGGCCCAGCGGGCAGAACGTGTCGAAGCCCTTGGCCCGCGTCCACTGCCCGTCGCGCGCCTGCAGGTCCCTGGCGGTGACATCGTTCGCGCAGGTGTACCCGAAGATCACCCGGCTCGCTTGATCGGCGGGCACCTCGCGGCAGAGCCGGCCGATCACCACCGCCAGCTCGCCCTCGTAGTCCACCCTGGACGACAGGCCGACCGGGTAGCGGATGGGGTCGCCGGGCCCGCACACCGAGGTGGACGGCTTGAGGAACAGCACCGGCTCGGCCGGCGCATCCCCGCCCGCACTGCCCCCGGGCGTAACGTCCCCGCCCGGACCGTCCCCGGCCATCTCCCGGACGTGCCCGGCGTAGTTCTTCCCGACCGCGACCACCTTGCTTGGCAGCACCGGCGCCAGCAGCCGCACGTCGGCGACCGGATAGCTGGCGCCGGTGAGCTTGACCGCCTCGACGGCCCCGAATGGGTGGCCGGAGATCTCGGCCACGACTGGCTCACCGGGCTGGCCTGCACCGTTCGCCCGGGCGGTTCCCACCACGCCGTAGGCCACGGTGTCAGCTACGGCGAACCTTGCGATGCGCACCTACTGAAGGTAGCCCTCCACCTCGGAGGCCGGGCGCGCCTCCGCCCCGCCCGGGTCGTCGCCGTACTCACGCCGGGCCCGGCGCTGCCGCAGCAGGTCCCAGCACGTGTCGAGGGCTTCCTCCGCGGCACGCAGCCGGGCATGCTCCTCGTCGCTGGTCAGTTCGCCGCCGGCGAGCTTGGCGCGCAGGTCGTGCTCGGTCTTGATCAGCTCGTCGATGCGCCCCATGATCTCCTTGTCGTCCATGGCTCCAACCGTACGTGGTGGCCGGCCTCGCCGAACCCGGAGCGGGTCGGCTTGGTCCGGCGCGTCCGGCGCCCAGGCGCCGGACCCGGCCGGGCACCCAGGCCGTTCGGGAAAATGCTGCCTGTTAGGGACGGAAACGCCCTAGCCGCGCCCGGCGGGCTGATATCCCGCCCGCAGCAGCGCGAAGCTCACCGCTTCCTCCAGCGCGTGCCAGGACGCGGCGATGATGTTCTCGTCCACGCCCACCGTGCTCCAGGTGCCGCCGTCGCTGCCGTCGCCGGACTCGATCAGCACCCGGGTCACCGCGCCGGTCCCGTGCGAGCCCTCCAGGATGCGGACCTTGTAGTCGGCCAGCTCCAGCCGGGCGAGCTCGGGGTAGAGCCGTTCCAGGGCCTGCCGCAGCGCGTTGTCCAGCGCGTTGACCGGGCCGTTGCCTTCCCCGGTGGCGACGATCCGCTCGCCCTTGGCCGTCAGCTTGACGGTGGCCTCACTCACCACCTGCCGGTCGGCGCGCCGCTCGACGATCACCCGCCACGACTCGACGTCGAAGTGCCGCTGCCGCTCGCCGGCCAGCTCGTCCCGCAGCAGCAGCTCGAACGAGGCGTCGGCGGCCTCGAACGTGTAGCCGCGGGCCTCGAGCTCCTTCACCCGTTCCACCACCCGCCCGGCCGTGGCCCGGTCCCCGGCCAGGTCGTAGCCGAGCTGGGCGCCCTTGACCTCGACCGACGCGCGTCCCGCCATGTCGGAAACGAGCATCCGCATGTCGTTGCCGACCAGCTCCGGGCCGACGTGCTGGTACAGCATCGGGTCCACCTTGACCGCGGAGGCGTGCAGGCCCGCCTTGTGCGCGAACGCGGAGTAGCCCACGTAGGGCTGGTGCGAGTTCAGGGTCACGTTGGTGACCTCGCTGATGGCGTGGGCGACCCGGCTCATCTCCGGCAGGCAGCCCTCCGGCAGCACCTGCCTGCCCTTCTTCAGCTGCAGGCCGGCCACCACGCTGAACAGGTTGGCGTTGCCCGCCCGCTCGCCGTAGCCGTTCGCGGTCCCCTGCACGTGGCTGACGCCGGCCTCGACCGCCGTCAGCGTGTTGGCGACGGCGCAGGCCGCGTCGTCGTGGCAGTGGATGCCCAGCCGGGCGCCGGTGGCCGCCGCGACGGCGGCCACCACGTCGCCGAGCTCGCCGGGCAGCATGCCGCCGTTGGTGTCACACAGCGCGACGAGCTCCGCGCCGGCCCCGGTGGCCGTCCGCACCACTTCCAGCGCGTAGTCAGGATTCGAACGGTAGCCGTCGAAGAAATGCTCGGCGTCGAGGAACACTCGCCGCCCCTCGGCTGACAGGTGGCTCACCGTGTCGCCGATCATGGCCAGGTTCTCTGCCAGGGTGGTGCGCAGGGCCAGTTCTACGTGCCGGTCGTGGCTCTTGGCCACCAGCGTCACCACCGGCGCCCCGGCCTCGCGCAGCGCGGCGACCTGCGGGTCGTCGGCCGCGACCGCCCCCGGCCGGCGGGTGGAGCCGAACGCGGCCAGCGTCGCGTGCGCCAGCTCGAGCTCCGACTGTGCCAGCCGGAAGAACTCGGTGTCCCTGGGGATGGCGCCCGGCCAGCCGCCCTCGATGTAGCCGACGCCGAACTCGTCCAGGCGGCGGGCGATGGCCAGCTTGTCGGCGACCGTGAGGGAGAGTCCCTCCTGCTGGGCGCCATCGCGCAGGGTGGTGTCGTAGACGTGGAAGGCGTCGTCACGCATGGTCTGGTCCGTTCTCTGGCGGTTCGCTGGCGGTGAGGCAACCCCCGGTACAAGCAAAAGACCTCTCGCGGATGCGAGAGGTCTGCGCGCCGGCGGTTGCAGGTGGTGTCTGCTAAGTGCTGGCGCGCCTGCCGATAATAATCCGGCCGGACAGCATGGCCCCAGTGTGTCACATGATCACCGTGAACGCGAACGCGGCCGGTTGCATAAGTGTAGTTTTCAAAACTATACTTATGCAAGATGGCCCGCCGGAGGGATGATGACCGCTAAGCCTGATCACGTATTCGACCGGGACCGCGAGTGGGCCGGTCTGACCTCGTTCACGCAGAACCCTCATCCTGGGGCGATGCTCGGCGTCGTCAGCGGGAGGCGGCGGCAGGGAAAGAGCCTCCTGATGGAGGCGCTGACCTCCGCCACCGGCGGTCTCTACTTCCCCGCGCTGGAGCAGACGGAAGCCATCACCCTACGGTCCTTCACCGCCTCGCTCATCCGGCAGGGCATCGCCGTCAGCCAGCCGTTGCGAAGCTGGGAGGACGCCATCAGCCTGCTGTTTTCCGCGACCGGCGATCACCCCCGCGCCATCGTCATCGATGAGTTCCCGTTCCTGGTCAAGGCGAGCCCCTCGCTGCCGTCGATCATCCAGCGAGAACTGGGCCCAGGCGGCTCAGGCGCGGGCAGCAGGGCGCGGCTGATCCTCTGCGGTTCCGCCATGACGGTCATGGGGCAGCTGCTCGCGGGACAAGCACCATTGCGGGGCAGGGCCAGCCTTGAGTTGCTGGTCCGCCCGTTCGGTTACCGGGAGGCCGCTGCCTTCTGGGGCGTCTCCGACCCGCAACTCGCTGTGCTGCTCCATGCCATCGCGGGCGGGACACCCGCCTACCGGCGTGAGTTCGTCGCCTTCGACACCCCTGCCGACCTGGCTGACTTCGATGCCTGGGTGCTGCGAACCGTGCTGAACCCGCAGCGGCCGCTGTTCCGGGAGGCTCGTTACCTGCTCGCTGAGGAACCCGACATCCGCGACCCTGCGCTCTACCACTCGGTGCTCGCCGCCATCGCGAGCGGCAACAGTACCAACGGCAGCATCGCCAGCTATGTCGGCCGGAAATCGGCCGAGATCACTCATCCGCTGACCGTCCTGGAAGACTCCGCGCTCATCGCGAGGCAGCCCGACATGTTCCGGGCCGGGCGAGCCGTCTACCGGACCACCGAGCCTTTGATCACCTTCTACGAAGCGATCATGCAACCGGACTGGTACCGCCTGGAGTCAGGGCAGGCCGATGCCGTCTGGCGGGACCAGCGGCCTACGTTCTTCAGCAGGGTCGTGGGTCCGCACTTCGAAGACATCTGCCGGCGTTTCGCGGAGAATGCCGCGCCCGGGGTCTTCGGCGGCATTCCGGGCGAGGTCGGCCAGGGCGTAGTCAACGACGCCGCGAATCGCAGCCAGATCGAGATCGACGTGGCCGTGCGTGGCCCCCGGGAGCCCGGCAGGCCACCGCGGCTGCTGTCGCTCGGCGAGGCCAAATGGGGGGAAGCAATGGGAACGCGTCACCTCGCGCGGCTGGCGCGTGCCCGCGACCTCCTGTCCGACCGGTTCGACACCAGCGACTGCGTGCTCGCCTGTTACTCGGGCAAGGGTTTCGACCACGACGTCCTGGCGGCCCACGACAGCCGGGTCGCGCTCATCGGGCTGGCTGATCTTTACCGCCCCTGAGAGGGGCTGTGTGCCCAGGGCATCTCCCGCTGGATCTATGGATCCCCGTCCCCTCCCAGGTCAAAACGGCAGGCCCGGTCGCTGGCCGCCTTAAGTTACTGATTGAATACGAAAGGTAACAATCAGTGCGGGGGAAGCGGCCGGACCGGGACGGGGGCTCATGCGGCGGTTCTTCAAGGACGACGACTTCGACTATCTGCTGCAGATCGCGCTCGGCTCGGTCTATCACCGGGCCGCCGACGCGGGCGAGGTGCTGGCCACCGCCGAGCGGGTCCGCGACGGCCACCCCCGGTCCTGGACCGCCGAGTGGACGGCCACCGCCGACCGGCTCGCCGGCGAGGCGGCTGCCAGCGAAGCGGCCGGCTGGCCGGGTATCGCCGCGCGGCAGTTCCTGCGGGCCTCGCTCTACTATTCGGTGGCGAGCTACGCGGCCGACGGCACCGGGGACCCGGCGCTG
>JAIRTY010000591.1 GCA_031254715.1 Nocardiopsaceae bacterium
CAGCGCCGCCTGCTCATCGAACGCCGGCGGCGTGCTCGTCAGCGGATCCGCGGGTTCTGTCCTAGCCACGCAGGCAGGGTATCTTGCGGCCGGAATCGTCTCTTTCCTGGCCAGGGCGGTGCCGGTGGCACCCGGCGGGACGGTGCAGGCCGCCCGGCTAGGATGCGGGCATGCCGATCCCAGCCGCGTTCGACCTCACCGGCCGGGTGGCCCTCGTCACCGGGACCGGCAGCCCTGCCGGCATCGGCTTCGCCAGCGCCCGGCTGCTGGCCGGGCTCGGCGCCGCGGTGCTGATCAGCGCGACCACCTCCCGGGTCGAGGAACGGGTGGGTGAGCTGCGGCAGGCCGGCTTCGACGCGGCCGGGGCAGTGGCGGACCTGACCGGCGAGGACGCCGCCGCCGGGCTGGTGTCGGCCGCGCTGGAACGGTGGGGGCGGCTGGACATCCTGGTCAACAACGCGGGCATGGTCTCGGCCGCCAGCCCGGTGTTCGAGTCCGGCGGCGCGGCGGCCATGAGCCTGGCCACCTGGCAGGCGTCGCTGGCGCGCAACCTGACTACCGCGTTCCTGGTCACCCGGGCGGCCCTGCCGGCCATGATCAGCCGCGGCTGGGGCCGGGTCGTGATGGTGGCCAGCCTGACCGGTCCGGTCATGGCGATCCGGGAGGACGTCGGCTACGCCACCGCCAAGGCGGGCATGACCGGCCTCACCCGGGCGGTCGCGGTGGACACCGCCCGGCACCAGATCACCGTCAACGCGGTGGCCCCCGGCTGGATCGCCACCGGCTCCCAGACCCCGGAGGAACGCGAGCAGGGACGGGCCACGCCCATCGGCCGCAGCGCCACGCCGGAAGAGGTCGCAGCCGCCGTGGCCTGGCTGGCCACGCCGGGCGCCTCCTACGTCACCGGCGAGTGCCTGGTCGTCGACGGCGGCAACTCCATCGCCGAGCAGCGCCGCGCACAGTGAGCGGCGCGCCGTGCCCCGCGGTGAGCGAGCGGGCCGGGCCGGCCGCCGCCGGGCTCAGGCCCGGGCCAGCCACTCCTCGACGGCGGCGGGCTCGCGGGGCAGCCCCGCGCTCAGCACCTCGCAGCCGTCCGCGGTGACCAGCACGTCATCTTCGATCCGGACGCCCAGGCCGCGCAGCGGAGCGGGCACGAGGGAGTCGTCGCGCTGGAAGTACAGCCCGGGCTCCACGGTCAGCACCTGGCCCGCCGCGAACACGCCGTCGATGTAGGAACTGGCCGGAGCGTCCCCGCAGTCGTGGACGTCCAGGCCGAGCATGTGCCCCGGGGCGCAGAGGGTCCAGCGCCGGTGCAGGCCGCTGTCCTCGCGCAGCGACTCGGCGGCGGGCACCGGGAGCACGCCGAGCTTCTCCAGCCCGTCGGCCAGCGCCGCGGCCACCGCCCGGTGGTACCCGCGGAACGGCTGGCCGGGACGGATGGCGCCGAGCGCGTCCTGCTGCGCAGCGAGCACGATGTCGTACACCTCGCGCTGAGCGGCCGTGAACGTGCCGGAGACCGGGTAGGTCCGGGTGACATCGGCGGTGTACAGGGTGCGGGTCTCCGCCCCGGCGTCGAGCACGATCAGTTCGCCAGCGGACAGCGGCGCGTCGTTGCGCGTCCAGTGCAGGATCGCGCCGTGCCAGCCGGCCGCGGCGATCGGCTGGTAGCCCAGGCCGCCGCCGGCGGCGTGCGCCGCATGGGCGAACGCGGCCGCCACGTCCGCCTCGGACAGCGGCCTGGGTTCCCTGAGCACGCGGGCCACCGCCGCGAACCCGGCCGCGGTGAGCGTCACCGCTTCCCGCAGCTGGCCGATCTCCCACTCGTCCTTGACCAGCCGGAGCTCGGCCAGGGTGGCGCGCAACATGGTCTCGGCACCGGGGTCCGAAGGGGGCACCGCCTCGCCTGCGCCGGGATCGGGGCCGCGCAGCAGCAAGGTCTGTGAGCCCGCGGCCACCTGCCGGGCCAGCGCCTGCCCGAGCTCGTCGCGCGGGCGGCAGTCGATTCCCAGCAGCCCGGAGAGCTCGGCCAGCGGGGGCCGCGGCCCGATCCACAGCTCGCCGGTGGCGCCGTTGAGCCAGAACTCGTCGTTGTCCCGGCCCGAGGGCGGCACCAGGTAGAGGGTGGCCTCGTGGCCGCCGCCGGCCGGCTCCATGACCAGCACCGCGCCTGGTGACTGATCGCCGGTGAGCCAGACGTAGTTGCTGTCCGGGCGGAACGCGTAGTGCTGGTCACCGGCCCGCAGTGGCGGCTGGCCGGCGGGTATCACCAGCCGGCCGCCGGGCAGCCGGTCCGACAGCGCGGCCCGCCGGGCGGCGGTCAGCTCCGGCGGCGGGGAGGGCGGCGGGCCGAGCGTCCCGCCCGCCGGCGCCCAGCCCTGCCGCATGAACTCGGCCAGCTGGGCCGACGGCGGCTCCCGGAACGATGTCCGCCGGTACTCCGTCACCCGGACAGCCAGACGTTCGCCGGGTCGCAGTTGAGCGCGTTGACGAAGAACACGCAGCCGTGCACCCGCGACGAGTGGAAGATCGCCCACTTCTGGTCGATCAGCGGCACGTCGGCGACCGCCTTCGTGACCTGCTCGTTGGCCTTCACCCAGTACGAGGCCGCCACCGACGGCGTGGTCGCCGTCAGCGCCTTGTTGATCAGGCCGTTGGTCACCGGGCTGGTGTAGCCGTCGAAGTCGTTCGCCAGCGGCCCCGGGTTGGTGAACAGCGGCTGGATGGTGGCGCGGCCGTTGTTGCCGAACCAGTCGGGGATCCATCCGGGCAGCGAGATGTCCCACACGTCCCGCTTGGCGGTGCTGGGCTGCTCCAGGTATTTCGCGTACCAGTCGGACTGGGTGACCTGCATCAGCTTCACCTTGAAGCCCGCCGCCTGCAGGCTCGACTGCATCGCCTGCGCCTCCCGCGGCGTGGGGTCGGTCGCGGAGAAGATCAGCTTGATCGCCACGCCGTGCGGGAAGCCGGCCTGCGACAGCAGCTTCTTGGCCGCCGCCGGGTTGCCGTTGCCGTTGTTGTTGGGGTACGCGTTGAACCCGCCGACATAGCCGATGCTGCCCGGCAGCATGAACTGTTCCGCTGGCTGGGCGATAGCCGGGCCGCCGAGGATCCGCACGATCGCGTTCTTGTTCAGGGCGTACGCGACCGCCTGCCGGAGCTTCGGATTCTTGAACGGCCCCGCGTACTGGTTGAGGGTCACGTACGTGAACCCGGTCGGTTTCGGGGAGATCACCAGCCGGTTGTCGTGCGAGGCCTCCAGGCCCGGCAGATCCTGCGCTGGCGGCGGGACGTCCCATTCCATGTCCCCGGTGCCCGCCGCGAGCTGCTGCTGGACGCTGGCCGCGTTGAGCCCCTCGGTGACGTTGATCTGGTTCACGTACGCGTGCCGCAGCGGGTCGCTGGACTGCCGCCAGGCCGGGTTGCGCACGAACACGAAGCTGCGGTCGGCCGTGTAGCTCTGGATCTTGTACGGGCCGTCGGACAGCGTGTGCTGGCGGAACGGCGCGCTGTCGGGGACGTACTTCAGGTACTCGGCAGGGCGGGCCGAGCTGAAGCCCATGCCCAGGATGTTCACGAAGTCATTGGCGGGGCTGATCAGGTGGAAGACCAGCGTCTGCGGTCCCTGGGCGGTCACGCCGGGCAGGTCATGGCTGCTCACGTACTTGCCGATGGCGGCGGCGCTCGGCTTCACCTTCGCGAACCCGTTGCAGTAGGACTGCATGCCGGTGATCGTGCTGTCGAAGTACCCGGGCGCGCCGACCGGGGAGGCCGGGTTGCACAGGAACTTGAAGTCGCGGACGAAGTCGGCCGCGGTCACCTGCCGCGGCGGGCTGGTGTCCCACATCACCCCGCTCCTGATGTGAATGGTGTAGGTCTTGCCGCCGTCGGTGATGCCGCCGTTCGCCGTCGTCGGCACCACGGTCGCGACGTCCGGTACCGGCTGGGTCTGCTGGGTCCAGTTCGAGACGTTCCGGTAGCTGAAGAGCTGGCGGGTGAACAGCCGCTCGATCAGGGAGCTCACGGTGTAGTAGGCGCTGACCGGGTCCAGGTTGAAGATGTCGCTCTGGCCGAGCATGTGGAGGGTCCCGCCGCGCTGCGGGGCTCCGCCGCTGCCGGTGCCGGTGCTGGTGCTGGGGGTGGCGCTGCCACTGCAGGCCCCGAGGGCGAGCGTCAATGCCGCGATACCCGTGATGATGGCTGACCGTCTTGGGCGCATGGCGATGCCTTCCCATAGTGAGCGGGATTCAGGCAATCTAGGAGCAGGCCGCGCACCGGGACAATCAACAACTGCTGAAAGTAAACGGCAACAACTGCGATGACCGTCGGAATGGCTCCGAGCAGCCGGCCATTCCCGGTCCGTTCCGCCGGCCGCTCGGCACATGCCGGAAGCCGGCCCGCTCATCGTCAGGCAAATGCAGGTTCCCGGGACTGAGCGGGGCGATGTAACTTCGGCCCGTGCTTGGCATGCGCGGCGATATCGCTCTGTCCCCGATCCGGGAGAGTGCCGGTGAGCACCGCTGACCTCGCTGTGCAGCCTGAGCGCGAGGCTGCCCCCGGCGGCGCGCGCCCGGGCGCGGGGCTGAGCCCGTGGCAGCTCGCCTGGCGGCGGCTGCGCACCGACCGGCTCGCGATCGCCTCGGTCGTGGTGATCCTCGTCATCGTGGCGGCCGCCATCGCGGCCCCGGCGTTCGCCGCGCTCACCCAGCACGGTCCCGACCAGCAATTCACCACGGCGGGGCTGACCGCTCAGGGCCTGCCCAGGCCGCCCGGTGCGCGGTTCTGGTTCGGGACCGACGACCTCGGCCGGGACCTGCTGGTCCGGGTGGTGTACGGGGCGCGGATCTCGTTGCTCGCCGGGGTGGTGGCGAGCGTGCTCGCGGTGGCCTTCGGGACCGTGGTCGGGATGTTCGCCGGGTACTTCGGCGGCCCAACCGACAGCGTGCTGTCGCGGAGCATGGACGTCGTGCTGTCGCTGCCGTTCCTGCTGTTCGCGATCGCGCTGGTGGCGATCGTCGGGCCCGGCCTGTGGGTCTCGGTGCTGGTGATCGCGTTCTTCAGCTGGGCCTCGGTGGGCAGGGTCACCAGGGGGCAGACGCTCTCGATCCGCGAGAAGGAGTACATCGAGGCGGCGCGCTCGCTCGGCGCGGGGAGCCTGCGGGTCATCTTCATCGACATCCTGCCGAACGTCATCGCGCCGGTCATCGTCTACACGACGCTGCTGATCCCGGCCTCGATCGCGTTCATGGCCACGCTGTCTTTCCTGGGCATCGGCATCGTGCCGCCCACGCCCGACTGGGGGAACATGATTTCCGAATCGCTCCAGTACTACAAGGTTGCCTGGTGGTTCGTGCTGTTCCCCGGGCTCGCCCTGCTGATCACCACACTGGCCTTCAACCTGCTCGGCGATGCGGTCCGCGACGCACTGGACCCCAGCACCGAGCGCATCTTCGCGCAGCGGTAAGACGGCCATGGCGCTCGCCTCGTTCCTCGTCCGCCGGATCCTGCTCGGCGTGCTGGTGCTGTGGGTCATCAGCGTGGCGGTCTTCGCGCTGTTCTTCCTCGCTCCGCACGACCCGGCCCGGCTGCTCGCCGGGAAGGAGGCGACGCCGCAGACCGTCGCCCTGATCACCGCGCGGCTCGGGCTCGACAAGCCGGTGGTCGTCCAGTACGGCGAGTTCGTGGGCCGGCTGGCCCGCGGCAACCTCGGCTACTCGTACTACAACTCCGAGCCGGTCACCCACCTGATCGTGTCCAGGCTGCCGGTGAGCGTCTCGCTGGCGGTCGGCGCCGCCGTGCTCTGGCTGCTGATCGGCATCAGCGCCGGGGTGCTCGCCGCGACCAGGCCGCGGTCGGTCGCCGACCGGCTGGTCACCGCCGGGTCGCTGTTCTTCTACTCGATGCCGGTGTTCCTGCTCGGCGTGCTGCTGCTGTACTTCCTGTTCTTCCGGCTCTGGACCTCCGGCGTCCACCTGTTCCCCGGCAGCGGCTACGTCTCGCTGCTGGCCAGCCCGCTGCAGTGGGCCCGCTACCTGTTCCTGCCGTGGCTGACGATCGCGCTCGGGTCCGCCGCCACCTACTCCCGGCTCACCCGGTCCGGCCTGCTCGACGTGCTCGGCCAGGACTACGTGCGCACGGCGCGGGCCAAGGGGCTGTCCGGCTGGCGGGTGCTGATCGTGCACGCGCTGCGCAGCGCGCTGACCCCGATCGTCACCCAGGCCGGCATCGACCTGGGGATCATCCTCGGCGGCGTGGTGATCACCGAGAACATCTTCGGCCTGCCCGGCCTCGGGGCGCTGGCCGTGCAGTCCATCACCACGCAGGACCTGCCCGTGATCATCGGCATCGTGCTGCTGGCCTCGCTCTTCGTTGTGGTCGCCAACATCGTGGTGGACCTGCTGTACACGGTGCTCGACCCCCGGGTGCGGGTGCACTGAGGGCGCCGGGGGCCTGGCGGCTCATCCGCCGGGTGCCACCGGGACGCCGGCCTGGATGACGGTCCGGTGCTCAGGGCCTGACCACAGCAGTTCCGGCCGCTCGAGCGGGTTGCCGTCCAGCAGCAGCAGGTCGGCGGCGGCGCCCGGCCGGATCCGGCCCAGCTCGGCGGCGCCCAGCAGGTCAGCGTTGACCGACGTGGCCGACCTGAGCAAGGCGAGCGGGCCCGTCACCTCGCATTGCAGCCGCAGGCCGATGAGCTGGTCGTCATCCAGCGTGCCGATCAGGTCGGTGCCGAAGCCGATCCTGACGCCCGCGGCCGCGGCGATCTCGATCGCCCGCCTGCCCGCGTCGAGTACCTCGCTGTTCTTCGCCTGCGATACCGGGGCCAGGCCGAGTGCCCGGCCGCGCCGCTCCATCGCGTCGTAGGCGACCAGCGTCGGCACCAGGAACGCGCCGGCGGCGGCCATCGCGGCGGCCGCCGCCTCGTCGATCAGGTTGCCGTGCTCCACGGTGCGGACGCCATTCT
>JAIRTY010000594.1 GCA_031254715.1 Nocardiopsaceae bacterium
GCCACGCTGGCCGGCGCGCCCGTGAAGGCGCAGTTCGACAAGCTCAACTGCGCCGACCCGAACTGGAAGAAGCAGGTCGGGTACACCGCGGAACAGTTCAACAACCCGGACATCCAGACCGTTTCTTGCGGCTCGCTCGGCGGGGTCACCTACAAGTTCGTGCTGGACAAGGCCAAGGTGGTGGGCAAAGACATCTCCTCGGCCAGCGCCGCCCTGCAGCAGAACAGCACAAACTGGCAGGTGAACCTCAACTTCAACAGCGCCGGCACCAAGAAGTGGGGCGACCTGACCACCGCCATGTTCGACAAGTACAAGGGCAGTCAGACTCCCCAGAACTCGGTGGCGGTGGTGCTGGACGGGGCGGTGCAGTCCTTCCCCGTCATCCAGTCCGCGATCGTCGGCGGGAACGCCCAGATCACCGGCAACTTCAGCCAGCAAGAGGCCTCCAACCTCGCGAACGTTCTGTCCTACGGCGCGCTGCCGCTGAGCTTCCACCAGCAGTCGGTTCAGTCGGTGACTCCGCAGCTCGGCCGCGACCAGCTGACCGCTGGGCTGCTCGCGGGCGCTATCGGGCTGATCCTGGTGGTGGTGTACGCGGCCATCTACTACCGGGGGCTGGCCGTTGTCGCCGTGTCCAGCCTGATCATCGCTGGCCTGCTCGCCTTTGAAGCCGTGGTCGTGCTCGGTAAGTACCAGGGCTTCGCGCTCAACCTGGCCGGCGTGGCCGGCCTGATCGTGGCGATCGGCATCACCGCTGACTCGTTCATCGTGTACTTCGAACGGCTCCGCGATGAGGTCAGGGAGGGCAGGTCGCTGCGGACAGCGGTGGAACGCGGCTGGAGCCGCGCGAGGCGGACCGTCCTGGTCTCCGACACCGTCTCGTTCCTGGCGGCCGCGCTGCTGTATTACTTCGCGATCGGCGAGGTCAAGGGCTTCGCGTTCACGCTCGGGCTGACCACGATCATCGACGTGGTGGTGGTGTTCCTGTTCACCAAGCCGATGGTCACGCTGCTGGCGCGGACGAAGTTCTACGGCGGGGGGCACCGGCTGTCCGGGCTCGACCCGGCACGGCTGGGCGCCCGCGCCCCCTGGCGCGGCACCACCGTCCGGCGGACCGGCCGGCCACCGGCACGGACGCCCGGCGCGAGGGAGGCGTGATGTCCCGGCTCGGCAGCGTCGGCGCCAGGCTCTACCGCGGCGAAGTCTCGGTCGACTTCGTCGGCCGGCAGAAGCTCTGGTACTCCATCTCCGGGGTGATCCTGGTGGTCAGCGTGGTGGCGCTGGCCACGCTCGGGCTGAACTTCAGCGTCGACTTCAGGGGCGGCTCGGTCTTCCAGTTCCCGGCCGGGAAGGCGAGCATCTCCCAGGTGCGGTCCACGGTCTCCGCTGCCGGCGGCGGCCAGGACACGCTGATCCAGCACATCGCGCCGATCGGCGGCGGGCCGGCCAAGTGGCAGGTCCAGACCGACAAGCTGAGCGGCTTCGCGGCGGTCAACAAGATCCAGGACGCGATCGGCCACCGGTTCGGGATCCCGCAGAACAAGATCAGCACGTCCTTCGTCGGCGCGACCTGGGGCGGCCAGATCTCGCAGAAGGCGCTGCAGGCGCTGATCGCGTTCCTGGTCGTGGTCGTCATCTACCTGTCGATCGCGTTCGAATGGAAGATGGCGGCCTCGGCGCTGATCGCGCTGGCCCACGACATCGTCATCACCGTCGGCGTATACGCGCTGCTCAGGTTCCAGGTCGCCCCGGCGTCGGTGATCGGCCTGCTGACCATCCTGGGCTACTCGCTGTACGACACGGTGGTGGTGTTCGACAAGGTGCGGGAGAACACCGCCGGGCTGCTCGGCTCCGCTCGCAGCACCTACAGCCAGGCCGCCAACCTCGCGCTCAACCAGACCCTGGTGCGATCGATCAACACCTCGGTGGTGGCGCTGCTGCCGGTCGCCGGGATCCTGTTCATCGGGGCCGGGCTGCTCGGCGCCGGCGAGCTCCAGGACCTGGCGCTGGTGCTGTTCATCGGCATGCTGTCGGGCACCTACTCCTCGATCTTCATCGCCACCCCGGTGCTGGCCGACCTCAAGGAACGCGAGCCCCAGTACCGCGCGCTGGCGAAGCGGGTGCAGCAGCGGGCGGCCGGCGGCCGGAAGGCGGCCAGGGCGGCCCGGGCCACGGTCGGTGCCCGCGGCCAGGGCGATCCCGGGGAGCGCGGTGCCAGCGGCCAGGAGCCGGACGAGCCCGGGGAGCAGCCCGGCGGGGATGCCGCCGGCACCGACGAAACCGGGGCCACGGTGCCAGCGGGACGCGCCGGGGCCGGCGGCAGCCCGTCCCGCCCGCCCCGGCCGGGCCAGCGGCAGCAGCCGCGCCGGAACCAGGCCCGCCGCCGCCCCAGCGGCAAGAAGAAGCGGCGGTAGCGGGTGACCGGAGAGGCCTCAGCGGCCACCGGCCCTGGCAGCCTGATCCGCGACCGGATCCGGGACATCAGCGACTACCCGCAGCCCGGCATCGTGTTCAAGGACATCACCCCGCTGCTCGCGGACGGCCCCGCCTTCGCCGCGGTGGTCAGCGCGCTCGCCGCTGGCCACGACACGGTGGACAAGGTGGCCGGGATCGAGGCCAGGGGGTTCATCCTGGCGGCGGCGGTGGCCTGCCAGCTCGGCTGCGGCTTCGTCCCGGTCCGCAAGCAGGGGCGGCTGCCGGCACCCACCTACTCGCAGAGCTATGAGCTGGAATACGGCACCGCGACCATCGAGGTCCACCAGGACGCGTTCCGGCCCGGCGAACGGGTGCTGATCGTGGACGACGTGCTGGCCACCGGCGGTACCGCCGAGGCCACCGCGCAACTGGTCCGTCGCACCGGCGCGGTGGTCGAGGAGATCGCGGTGATCCTGGAGCTCGGCTTCCTGAACGGGCGGTCGCGGCTACAGAGCGACACGTTGCGATCACTGCTCGTAGCTTGAGCAGGTCGTGCTCTCAGCGCCTGTGGCCCAACGGGCGTGACCTTAGGTCGTCGCCGATAAACTAGTGGTCTGGCGGACGACAGGAGCGCACGTGGCCGGTGACGTCGTAACAACCGGCAAGGCCGGAGCCGACGTCCCCCAGTCCGACCCGGAGCGGCCGCAGCAGGAACCCGCTGGCGGGGAAAACGGCAGGGTGACGCCGGCGTCCGAGCCTGCTCGCCGTCCGGAGGACGGCTTCGACGAGGCTCGCAGTACCAGCCCGGGGGGGCGGCCCCCCGGACCCCCCGATGGCGCGTCCGAGCCTGCTCGCCGTCCGGAGGACGGCTCCGCCGAGGCTGCACGCCCGCCGGAGGACGGCTCCGCCGAGGCCGTCGGAGATGGCACCCCCGTTGATGATGCCCCCGCCGCTGATTCCCCTTCCGAAGAAGCCCCCAGCGAGAAGCCGGCGCAGGCCGGGCAGGTCTCCGTTGCCAGGCCGCCCGCCAGCCTGACCGGGGGAGCCGGCGTCCGCCGCCGGCTCGCGCGCCTCGGCGCAGCCCGGGGAGGGGGGGTCAACCCGGTGCTTGAGCCCTTGATCAAGACAGTCCGCGCCACCCACCCGAAGGCCGACATCCGGCTCATCGAGCGCGCCTACGCGACGGCCGCCCGCTGTCACGCCGGCCAGCAGCGCAAGAGCGGCGACCCCTACATCACCCACCCGCTCGCCGTCGCCACGATCCTGGCCGAGCTGGGAGTGGAACACGAGACCATCTGCGCGGCGCTGCTGCATGACACGGTCGAGGACACCCCCTACACGCTCGCCCAGCTGCGGCAGGACTTCGGCGAGGAAGTGGCCGCCCTGGTGGACGGGGTCACCAAGCTGGACAAGGTCAAGTACGGGGCGGCCGCAGAGGCCGAGACCGTCCGCAAGATGGTCGTCGCCATGTCCCGCGACATCCGGGTGCTGGTGATCAAGCTGGCCGACCGGCTGCACAACATGCGCACCCTCCGGTACTTGCCGCGCGAGAAGCAGGAGCGGAAGTCGCGCGAGGTGCTCGAGATCTTCGCGCCGCTCGCCCACCGGCTGGGCATGAACACGATCAAGTGGGAGCTGGAGGACCTGGCGTTCGCCACCCTGTTCCCCAAGCGGTACGACGAGATCGCCCGGCTGGTGTCCGAGCGGGCCCCCCGGCGCGACGTTTACCTGCAGGAGGTCGTCGAGGAGGTCTCGGCCGACCTGCGCGATGCCAAGGTCAAGGCGACGGTGACCGGCCGCCCGAAGCACTACTACTCCGTCTACCAGAAGATGATCGCCCGCAACGTCGGCTTCGACGACATCTACGACCTGGTGGGCATCCGCATCCTGGTGGACTCGGTACGCGACTGCTACGCGGCGCTCGGCACGGTCCACGCCCGGTGGAACCCGGTCCCCGGGCGGTTCAAGGACTACATCGCCATGCCCAAGTTCAACATGTACCAGTCGCTGCACACCACCGTGATCGGCCCCGACGGCAAGCCGGTCGAGCTGCAGATCCGGACCTGGGGCATGCACCGGCGGTCGGAGTACGGGGTCGCCGCGCACTGGAAGTACAAGGAAGAGGTCATGTTCGGCGGCCGGCCCGGACAGGCGGGCGCCGGGGACATGGCCTGGCTGCGCCAGCTCATGGACTGGCAGCGGGAGACCGCCGACCCGGCCGAGTTCCTGGATTCGCTCCGGTTCGACCTGGGCGCCGCCGAGGTGTACGTGTTCACCCCCAAGGGCGAGGTGATCGCGCTGACCCAGGGCGCCACCCCGGTCGACTTCGCCTACTCCATCCACACCGAGGTGGGCCACCGGACCATCGGGGCGCGGGTCAACGGCAGGCTGGTGCCGCTGGAGAGCACCCTCGACAACGGTGACACGGTCGAGATCTTCACCTCCAAGGCGCAGGACGCCGGGCCCAGCCGCGACTGGCTGACATTCGTCAAGACCGCCCGCGCCCGCAACAAGATCCGGCACTGGTTCTCCAAGGAGCGCCGGGAGGCCGCCACCGAGACCGGCAAGGCCGCCATCGCGAAGACCATGCGTAAGCAGGGCCTGCCGCTGCAGCGGCTGGCAACCGGCGACGCCCTGCTGGCGGTCGCCACCGAGTTGCGCTACCCGGACCTGTCAGCGCTGTACGCGGCGGTGGGCGAGGGCCACGTCAGCGCCCAGTCGGTGGTCACCAAGCTGATGCAGTCGGCCGGCGGCATGGCGGGCGCGGAGGAGGACCTGGCCGAGGCCACGCTGCCGACCCGGCCGCCCGGGCCCCGCCCCGCCGGCGACCCGGGGGTGGTGGTGGAAGGCGCCTCCGACGTGTGGGCCCGGCTGTCCCGGTGCTGTACCCCGGTGCCCGGCGACGAGATCACCGGCTTCATCACCCGCGGGCACGGCGTGTCGGTCCACCGCGCCGACTGCCACAACCTCCGTCACCTGCTGGACTCCGAGCCGGAGCGGCTGGTGCCGGTGCGCTGGTCGCCCACCGAGGACTCGCTGTTCCTGGTGGCGATCCAGGTGGAGGCGCTGGACCGGACCGGCCTGCTGTCCGACGTCACCCGCGCCATCTCCGACCAGCACGTGAACATCCTGTCGGCATCGGTCGCCACCACCAGGGACCGGGTGGCGGTCAGCAAGTTCACGTTCGAGATGGGCGACGCCAAGCACCTCGGCCACGTGCTGCGGGCGGTGCGGGCCGTGGACGGCGTGTACGACGTGTACCGGGTCACCAACTGACGCCCCGGCTGACGACCCCGGCCGACGATCCCGGCTGACGCCCCGGCCGGCGACCCCGGCTGACGCCCCGGCCGCGTCCGGCTGGCAGGACCGCCGCATGGCGGGCACCACGCCCGCCAGCAGCCCGGCGCGGAGCGCCGGCCCGTTCGACATGAATTACCCCGACAGTTCGGCCAGCGTGTTCTCGGCCTCGGTCAGCCAGGAGCGGCGGGCGGTGAGCGCCTCATCGGCCTGCTTGGCGGCCCGGTCGTCGCCGCCCGAACGGGCCTTGGCGAGCTGCTGCTCCAGCCCGGCGATGGCCGACCTGAGCTGCTCCACCGTGTCCCGGGCGCGGGCCAGCGCCTCCGGGCTTGACCGCCGCCACTGCGCCTCTTCCGCCTTGCGGACCGCTTCCTCGATCCGGCGCAGGCCGCCCTCGAGCCGGTCTTGAGAGTCGCGCGGGACCGGGCCGGCCTGCTCCCACCGCTCCTGGATGTCGCGCAGCGTCGCCCGGCACGCCCGGATGTCGGTCACCGGGATCAGCCTGCCCGCCTCTTCCAGCAGCTGCGACTTGACCTCGGCGTGCCGGCGCAGCTCCTCCGTCTTCGCCGAGTACGCCTCCGACCTGGCCTGGAAGAACTTGTCCTGGGCGGCCTTGAACCTGGCCCACAGCTGCTCCTCGTCGCCGCGGCCGGCCCGGCCCGCCGCCTTCCAGGAGTGCATCAGCTCGCGGTAGGCCGACGCGGTGGCCGGCCAGTCGGTCGAGTCCTGCAGCGCTTCCGCGTCGGCGACCAGCTTCTCCTTCCGGTCGCGGGCGAGGTCCCGCTCGCCTTCCAGCTCCGCGAAGTAGGCCTTGCGGCGCTTGTTGAACGCGTTGCGCGCGGCTGACAGCCGCTTCCACAGCACGGCCTCCACCGCGCGGTCGGCCCGCGGCGCGGCCTTCCACTCCTCCAGCAGCTGGCGCAGCCGCTCGCCGCTGTTCTTCCAGTGGGTGGCTTCGGCGGCGATCCGCTCGGCCTCGGCGACGATCCGTTCCTTGGTCTCCCGCGCCTCGACGCGAGCGTGGTCCCTGGCCGCCCTGACCTCCTGACGGCGGTGGTCCACCTTGCCGGCCAGCGCGTCCAGCCGGGCCCCGAGCGCGTCGAGGTCGCCGATCGCGTGCGCGTCAGCGAGGCTGCCGCGCAGCCGGTCGATGGCCGTCATGGCATGGGCGGGGGAGAGGTCGGTGGTGGTGAGCCGCTGCTCCAGCAGGCTGATCTCGGTAGCCATCGCCTCGAACTTGCGCCGGAAGAATGCGAGCGCCTCGTCGGGGGTGCCTGCCTGCCATGAGCCGATCACCCGCTCACCCTCGCCGGTACGCACGTAAACCGTGCCGTCGGCGTCTACCCGGCCCCACGGATCGTTGGCGGTGCTCACCGCGAACCTCCTGCTCGGCCTGGCCCTGCTGGTTGCGGGTCAGGTCTTGGTGATACTGACGCTCTTGATAACGACCTTCTCTTTCGGATGACCGTCACCAGCGCCGTTAGCGTTGTCGGTGCCTGCCTTGGCCACATTCTGGATGATTCCCAGCCCGCTCGCGACCTTGCCGAACGGCGTATAACTGGCCGGGAGCGTGAGTGAGTTGCGGTACACGATGAAGAACTGGCTGCCGTTGGTGCCAGGACCTGAGTTCGCCATCGCCACCGTGCCCGTCGTGTACTTCGCCCCGGCCAGGTTCTCGCTGGCGAACTTGTAGCCTGGGCCGCCGCTGCCCTGGCCGGTCGGGTCACCGCATTGCAGCACGTAGATGCCCTTGGTGGTGAGCCGGTGGCAGGGCGTCTTGCTGAAGAAGCCACCGGCGGCCAGGTGCACAAACGAGTTAACGGTGCAGGTGGCCTTGCTGTTCAGCAGATCCATCACCATGGTGCCGCGGTTGGTGCGGATCGTGGCCCGGTAGCTCGCGGTGCGGTCGGGCTTCGCGGGCGGGAGACCGGCCTGGCGGGCCGCTGGCTGGCTCGCGGTGTAGGTGCAGTGGCGAGCCGGCTCGTCCGCCGCCGGGATCGCCGGCGCGGCGGGCGAAGCGCTGGCGGTCGCCGACGGGGTGGCTGACGGGGACGCCGAGGCGGCCGACGCGGACTTACCGGTCCCGGCCACCAGGAAGTAAACGCCGGTGCCCGCCCCGGCCAGCAGCACGATGCCGCCGGCCGCGACCCCTGCCAGCCGCCAGCGCCGGGCCCGTTCCGCCCGCCTGGCCAGCTGCCGCTCGTAACGTTCCCTGGCCAGCCTGCGCTGCCGTTGCTTCTTCCCCGGCACTTCAGGGACCTCCCCTCCTGCCCCCGGTCCATGATCTGCGAAACTTCGCGAATCGTACCCGGCCGTGCCTGTCCGTGCGGACGGTGTTATCGGTTCGTCGCGCAGAGCCGGTCTCGGTAGCCTGTACGCGCAGCAGGGGGACACGCCCTCACCCACCCGGACCGCCCTGGCAGGAGGCCGATGTGCTGGTCACCGGATTCCCCGCCGGCTCGCTGGCCGCGAACTGCTACCTGGTGGCGCCCGGCCCCGGCGAGGAGTGCGTGATCATCGACCCGGGCCAGGACGCCGGCCCCGGCATCGAGGAGGTCATCGCCGCGCACCGGCTCAAACCGGTCGCGGTCCTGCTCACGCACGGGCACCTCGACCACGTGTGGTCGGTGGCGCCGGTGTGCGGGGCGCGGGACATCCCGGCCTACATCCACCCCGCCGACCGGGAGCTGCTGACGGACCCGGCCAAGGGCCTGGCGCTGGGCCCGGGCCAGCAGCTGTTCCAGGGGATCGAGTTCACCGAGCCGGACGACGTGGCCGAGCTCGCCGACGGCATGACGCTGCGGCTGGCGGGGATCGAGCTGGTGGTGGACCACGCTCCTGGCCACACCAGGGGATCGGTCGCTTTCCGGCACGCAGAGGGCATGCTTTTCACCGGTGACCTGCTGTTCGCCGGCTCGATCGGGCGATCCGACCTGCCCGGCGGGGATCACCAGGAGCTGCTGGCGAGCGTGGCCCGGGTGTGCCTGACGCTGCCCGACGAGACCTGGGTGCTGCCGGGGCACGGGCCCGACACGACCATCGGTGCCGAGCGGGCAGGCAATCCGTTCCTGGCCGGTCTCGCCCCGCGGCCCGCGGGACTCTGACAGCCGCCCGGCCTGACCCGGGCCAACCAGGAAGCAACCGAGAAAGAAGCAGCCAATGATCCGTAGCCACGACGCGGGCACGCTGCGGGCCGCCCAGGCAGGCCAGCGGGTGACGCTGGCCGGCTGGGTTGCGCACCGCCGCGACCATGGCGGGGTGGTCTTCATCGACCTGCGTGACGCCAGCGGTTCGGTGCAGGTCGTGTTCCGGGGTGAGGGCGCCGCGCGGCCCGAGCACGAGCTCCGTGCCGAGTTCTGCGTGCTGGTGACCGGCGAGGTGCGGGTCCGGCCGCCCGGCAACGAGAACCCGGAGCTGCCGACCGGCGAGGTGGAGGTCGCCGCGGACGGGCTGGAAGTGCTGGGCGAGGCCGACCCGCTGCCGTTCCCGGTGGCGGGCCCCGGCGAGCTGAGCGAGGACGTGCGGCTGCGCTACCGGTACCTGGACATCCGCCGGCCCGAGACGGCGGCGGCGCTGCGGGTCCGGTCGCAGGCGTCCTACCTGGCGGCCGACGTGATGCGGTCCCGCGGCTTCGTGCAGGTCGAGACCCCCTACCTGACCAGGTCCACCCCGGAGGGAGCCAGGGACTTCGTGGTCCCGGCCCGGCTGCGGCCCGGTAGCTGGTACGCGCTGCCGCAGTCGCCGCAGTTGTTCAAGCAGCTGCTGATGGTCGGCGGGCTGGAACGCTACTACCAGCTCGCGCGGTGCTTCCGGGACGAGGACTTCCGCGCCGACCGGCAGCCGGAGTTCACCCAGATCGACGTCGAGATGAGCTTCGTGACCAGGGAAGACATCATCGAGGTGGCCGAGGACCTGGTGGGCCGGCTGTGGGCGGAGCTGGCCGGGTTCGCGATCGGCCGCCCGATCGGCCGGATGACGTACGCGGAGGCGATGCGGCGGTTCGGCTCGGACAAGCCCGACCTCCGGTTCGGCTGCGAGCTGGCCGACCTGACCAGCTATTTCGCCCAGACCTCGGTGCGTGTGTTCCAGGCCCCCCACGTCGGCGCGGTGGTGATGCCCGGCGGCGCCCGGCAGACCCGCCGGGAGCTTGACGGCTGGCAGGAGTGGGCGCGCGCCCGCGGCGCTCGCGGCCTCGCATACGTACTGGTAGACGACGACGGAACGGTGGCCGGCAGCGGGCCGGTGTCGCGGCACCTGTCGGACGCTGAGCGGGCCGGGCTGCCGGCCGCGGCCGGCGCGTCCGCCGGGGACTGCGTGTTCTTCGCCGCCGGGCCGCCCGCCGCGGCACGGGAGCTGCTGGGCGCCGCCCGGCTGGAGATCGGCAACCGGCTGGGGCTGATCGACACCAGCGCCTGGTCGTTCCTGTGGGTGGTGGACGCCCCGCTGTTCGAGGAAGACGGCGAGGGTGGCTGGACCGCGGTGCATCACCCGTTCACCGCGCCGCTGCCGGAATGGGCGGACAAGTTCGCCGCCCAGCCCGGGGAAGCGCTCGCGGACGCCTACGACCTGGTGCTGAACGGGGTCGAGATCGGCGGCGGCTCGCTGCGTATCCACCGGCCCGCGATGCAGCAGCAGGTCTTCGAGGTGATCGGGCTGTCGCCGGAGCAGGCCCGCGGCCAGTTCGGCTTCCTGCTGGACGCGCTCAGGTTCGGCCCGCCGCCGCACGGCGGGATCGCCCTTGGCTGGGACCGGCTGCTGATGCTGCTGGCCGGCCGGGACAGCATCCGGGACGTGATCGCCTTCCCCAAGGCGGCATCCGGCCTCGATCCGCTCACCGGCGCCCCCGCGCCGATCGGCCCGGCCCAGCGGAAGGAGGCCGGCATCGACGCCAAGCCGTCCCCCGCCGCCCCGCCGCCCCTGGCCGGCGAGCAGCCCTCGGCCGGCGGGCCGGCCGGCGCCACCGGTTCCTGAGCGGCGGGCCCATGAACGTGAACGTCCGGCCCGCCCGCCCCGGCGATGGCGACGGCATGGCACGTGCCTGGCTCAGCGCGGCTGAGTACCACACCGGGCTGGACCCTGAGCACTTCCGGGTGCCAGCGGAAGCCCAGCCCGGAGAGTTCGAGGAGTGGCTCGGGCGCAGCCGTGACGGCGCGCTGCTGCTGGCCGCCGAGCTCGACGGCCGGGTCGTCGGCTGGCTGTCGGCCCGGATCGAGCCGCCGCACCCGGCCGCGGCGTCCCAGCTCGTCCGCGAACTCGGCTGGACGCGGCTGGCCATCGACGCCCTGGTCGTCGACCGCGCCGACTGGCGGCACGGCGCTGGCACGGCGCTGCTCACCGCCGCCGAAGCCTGGGGCCGCGAGCAGGGAGCCGAGGTTGTGCGGCTCGACACCTACTCGGGCAACCCGGTCTCAGTGCCGTTCTACGAAGACCGGATGGGCTACCAGCGCCGCGCCATCGTCTTCCAGAAGCGCCTCACCTGACATCCGCGCCAGGCGAGCCGGGACAGGAGCGGTGATCGGCGATGAAAGTGGAGGTCACGCTCGACTGCCGGGATCTGGGACGGCTCGCTGCGTTCTGGGGAGCGGTGCTGGGCTGCCATGTCCCGCCGCCGCACGCCGACGGGAAGTACGTCACCCTGGCCCCCGCCTCCGGGCCGGTGCTCACGCTCCAGCAGGTGCCCGAGGCCAAGGCCGGCAAGAACCGGATGCACCTGGACCTGCTGGTGAGCGACCTGAACGCGGAAGCCATCCGGCTGGAATCGCTGGGGGCCCGGCGGCTCGCCCCCTCGTTCACCGAGATGTACGGCCAGCGGTGGCTGATCCTGGCGGATCCCGAGGGAAACGAGTTCTGCCTGGCGCACGACCCCGCATGATCCTGTGGGATTGGTCGGCCTGGCACACGGCCTGGCACCCTCCTGAATCCTCACGATCATGGATCTGGGCCGGCGCCTGTGCCTGTGGTGCCTTGTGCCGGCGGGTCAGGCCTTCGGCGGCAGGGTCAGCCCGGGATGAGCCGCTCGCCCCGTTCCAGCGCGGCGATCTGGTCCAGCCGC
>JAIRTY010000628.1 GCA_031254715.1 Nocardiopsaceae bacterium
CGGGCATGGAGACGGGGGGCGTCCACCCCGGCCAGGCCCGCGTCCCCCTCGCCCGCGCCGCCTGCGTCGGCCCCGCCCGCGCCGCCTGCGTCGGTCCCGCCTGCGCCGCCCTCGCCCCAGGCGCTGCCGGCCCGGATGCCGAGACCGGCCGACCCGCGCAGGGCGGACATGGTCTCGGCGGTGGCGATCAGCGTCTTGGACGGGACGCAGTCGGTCAGCACGCAGGCGCCGCCCAGCCCGTCGGAGTCCACGACCGTGACCCGGGCGCCGAGCTGCGCTGCGACGAGCGCCGCCTCGTAGCCGCCCGGCCCGCCGCCGAGGATGGCGATGTGCGGTTGCGGCTGGCTCACGTTCCCCGATTCTGTCGCATCCGCCGGGCCGCCCGGCCCGGTAGCCCATTCCCGGCCGGAAGCGGCTGCCGCGCCAGACCGCCCGCCTGGGGGGCCGCGGGCTCGTACGCTTATCCGCTGTGGAGCTGTATGCCGCTTACGGCAGCAACATGGACCCGGCCCAGATGGCCGGGCGCTGCCCCCATTCCCCGCAGCGAGGCACCGGCTGGCTGGAAGGCTGGCGGCTGACGTTCGGCGGCGAGGACATCGGCTGGGAGGGCGCCCTGGCCACGGTCGTCGAGGACCCGGCCGACCGCGTGTTCGTGGTGCTGTACGACGTCCCCGGCATCGACCAGCGGGCGCTGGACCGCTGGGACGGGGCCACCCTCGGCTACTACCGGCGGATCCGGGTCCGGGTGCAGACCCTCGACGGAGACGTGGCCGCCTGGCTCTATGTGCTGAACGCCTACGAGGGCGGCCTCCCGTCCCCCCGGTACCTCGGCATCCTGGGCGACGCGGCGGAGAAGGCCGGCGCGCCAGCCGACTACGTGGATGCCATCCGCGCCCGCCCGTGCGCCTGACCGCCCCTGCACCTGACCGCCCCTGCACCAGACCGCCCCTGCACCAAACCGCCCCTGCACCAGACCGTTCAGGCGGGGCGGAACCGCAGCGCCGACCAGACGTCGTCGATCGCGACCTGCCGGACCGGCCGCACGCCGTGGCCGGACAGGGCGGCGGCGAGGGAATCGCGGTTGAGGTCGGTGCCGCGCCGGCCCGCCTTCGGGTAGGCCACCCAGGCCAGCCGGTCCTGCCGCCCGGCTGCCAGAGCGGGGCCGGCTTCCGCGGCCGCCCCGGTGCTGCGCTCGACGAACGCGATGACGACGTCCGCCGCCGCGGGGTCGGCCACCAGCTCGCAGCCGGCAGGCAGCGCGACCGGGGAGCCCGCCGGCTCCGCGATCACCGCAACCCGCTGGCCGGGCTTGATCTGCAGCTTGTCAGCCACGTTCACCCGGCCAGTATCTCCCGCGGCGCAGGCGATAGCCTCCGTCTGCAGCCTGCGAGAGGAGCAGCCGAAGCATGGCGACCATCCACACCACCACGATGAGCCCGGGGAAGCTGGAACTCCTGCATGCCTGGCTGCCCGGCCAGCCCTGGTTCCTCGGTACGGGCCGGGAACCGGTGCTCACCAGGGCCGGCGGGTTCCGGATCGACGACCCGCAGGGAGCGGTCGGGATCGAGTTCATGGTGGTGACGGACGGGTCCACAGATCCGGCTATCACTTATCAGGTGCCGCTGACCTATCGCGGGCACGCGCTCGCCAGCGCGGCAGGCGCGCTGATCGGAACGGCTGAGCACGGAGTGCTCGGGCCCCGCTGGATCTACGACGGGGTCCACGACCCGATCCTGGTCGCCCAGTTGATCGCACTCATCCAGGGGGACGCCGAGCCGCAGGCCCAGAGCGTCAGTGACACGCCCGATCCGACTGTGACCAGCCGGCGCGTGACGGACGGAACAGTGACCGTGACCGGTTCCGCCGTCACGTCCAGCGGGCCGGCCGGCACCGACCTGCGAGCTGAGACCGCCAGCGCGGACGGCCTCCGGAGCGGCGACCTCACCGTGCGGATTCACCGGATCCTCCGGCAGGCCGGTGACACCAGCCCGGCCGGTGATGCCGCCCACAGCGACAGCGACAGCGACAGCAACGGAGCGGGGCGGCCGTGCCTCTCCGCCACCTGGCGGCTGCCTGACGGCACGCTGGCCCGCGGCAGCTTCGCCAGCGCGCGGTACGACCAGGCGCCCGCTGCCCGGCCGTAACAGCCAGCGCAGCTTCGCCCGGCCGGGCATCACCCGCGCCCGAGGATGACCCGGCCGGCGGTGCCGCGGGAACGAACGGCGGCCTGGCCGGCGGTCACACCAGGACGACGATGACCAGCAGGACGGCGGGCGCCAGCATGGCGGCGATGGACCACCAGGCCCACCGGCCGCTCGGCTGCGCTCCGGCCGGCTGCCCGGCGCCGGCGCGCGCCCGCCGGTCCTCCGCCTGGCCGGCGAGCTGCCGGGTCATGAGCTCGGCCGCGGTCTTGCCCTTCATCTCCCTGGCCTCGGGCGGCAGCTTGGCATAGGAGGCGGACCGGGAGGCCATGTCCCTGTCGGTCCGGCGGGCCCGGCGGTCGGCATTGGTCCGCACCCGCCGGGAGGACTGGATCGCCCAGGCGTAGAGCACCCGACCTTTCCCGCCCCCGCCGTCGGCGCCGCCTTCCGTGGCGCCCCCGGCCGGAGAGCAGTGGATCTCCAGCGACCGCCCGAGCCGGACCTGGCCGACGGCGCTCCACGGCACGTGCTGGTCGCGCAGCGGGTTCTCGAGGGTGATCCCGGAGTCGTCGGCCACCACCCGGGGCCGCCACGCGCACGCGTACGCCACCCCGGTCACCAGCAGGATGAAGGCGGCGACCTCGGCCGCGAAGTGGTCGCGGCCCTGCACGGCGAGGTCGATCAGGTTGGCGGCCGCGAAGGCCGCCCACAGCCACCACACCACCTGCGGCCCGGAGGTGCGGAACACCTGCCGCTCACCCGTGCCGGTGAGTGTGCCTTGGCTCATGGCCCCCACTGTACGGCCGGAAATGGGAGCCAAGGCCGCAATCGGGGCCGGCCCCGGTCAGGCGGGCGGTGCCCGCACCGGTCAGGCGGGCGTGGTGCCAGCTCCGTTCGCGGTGAGCGCGGTGCCCGGGGAGGGCTCTGCCAGGAGCTTGCCGTTGAGGCCCCGGTCCTTGCCGGAGGCGCCGTCAGCGATCGCGGTGAGCGCGGCCCCGGCCAGCAGCCGGACTCCGACCCCGATCGCGCGCTCGTCCACGTCGAACGTCGGCTGGTGGATGTCGAACTCCTGGGCCGAGCCCGGGAACCGGGTGCCCAGCCGGGCGAGCGTGCCCGGGACCGACTCCAGGTACCAGGCGAAATCTTCACCGCCCAGGCTCTGCGGGGTGGGGACCACGGCGTCCGCGCCCAGCACCTCGGCGGCGGCCGTCTCCAGCAGCCCGGTGCTCGCGGCCTCGTTGACGGTCGGCGGCACGGTGCGCTCGTAGGTAAGGTCGGCGATCACCCCGTAGGAGCTCGCCACCGGCTCGATCAGCGCCTTGAGCAGGTCCGGCGCCTGGTGCCAGGCCTCGTCGTCCAGGCAGCGCACGGTGCCCTCGGCCACCCCGTCGTCGGGGATGGCGCTCGGCGCCGATCCGGCGCTCACCCGCCCCCACACCAGGCTGAGGCTGGAGCGCGGGTCCACCCGGCGCGACAGCGCCGCCGGCAGCTCGGTCACGATCTTGCCCAGGGCGTAGACCAGGTCGGCGGTCAGGTGCGGCCGGGCGGTGTGCCCGCCGGGGCCGGTCACCCGGACCGTGATCCGGTCGCAGGCGGCGGTGATCGCGCCGGTCCTGGTCCCCACCTTGCCGACCTCCAGCCGGGGGTCGCAGTGCAGGGCGAAGATCCGGTCAACTCCGGCAATGCCGCCGGCGGCCAGCACGTCCAGCGCCCCGCCCGGCACTTCCTCGGCCGGCTGGAAGATCAGCCGGACCCGGCCGGGCAGCTGCCCGGCCGCCGCCCGGCCCGCCAGGAACAGGCCCGCTCCCAGCAGGATCGTCGTGTGGACGTCGTGGCCGCAGGCGTGGCAGGCGTTGGCGACCGTGGACCGGTAGGGCACGGCCTTCTCGTCGGCGATCGGCAGCGCGTCGAGGTCGGCGCGCAGCGCGACGACCGGGCCGTCCGGCGGCCCGTCGCCGACGTCCACCAGCATCCCGGTGCCCTTGGGGAGGATCACCGGCCGCAGGCCCGCGGCCGACAGCCGCAGCGCCAGCCGCCGGGTGGCCCGGTGCTCGTGGTACCCGACCTCGGGATGCGCGTGCATATCCCGGCGGAAACCGATCAGCTCGGCCTGGTGGCCGGCCAGGAAGGAGTCCAGTCCTATCGCCAGATCAGTGCGGGGCACGCCGCACCTCCCCGGGAATCACGGTGCCGAGCAGGCTGTCCATCTACTCCTCGAACTCAGTCCAGTCCGCGTGCAGGCTCGTCCTGCATGCCGGCGGTCCCCCATAGCTGAGCGCACCGGCCCGCCCGGGCCGCCGCCGTGCCCGCCCCAATCCGGGCCCCGGCGAGATGAGGGTGTGCAGTACCACCCTTGAGCGCTAAGCGCCGCGGATCCCGGAGCGTGATTTCCAGGACCCGCCGTACGGGCCCGGTATCCGCCTCCGGGCCGGTTACAGGGCCAGCCGGGGGTACCCCACGGGCCCCGTCAGGGCAGCTGCAAAACCAGGGCAGGGGAACTCTGGTGGTGCGTAAACTCCCCTCCTCGACCCTGCCCGGACACCCGTCAGAGGGTCAGGCCTGACGGGCAGTCACGGCATCTACCCGGCGAGTTTCTCATTGCGCTAGTTCAAGTGCGCCAGGCCAGCGCCACCCGGAAAGCGCGGCTTTCCGGCTCCCGGATGCGTGCCTGCGCAGGAAAGTATGTTATCGCGTGCGCTGATGATCCGCTTGAGTTGTGCGATTGTCGCCGGCTCTAGGGCGCACGGCGTATATCTCCGGCCTGCCGCCGTCGCCGGGCCGGCGCGGCACGCGCTAGGACACATCCGGGGGCCGGTAGACCCCCCACACGTCCCGCAGCGCGTCACAGGTCTCCCCCACCGTCGCCCGCGCGCGGAGCGCGGCCGCGAGCGGCACCAGGACATTATCGGTGCCGGCAGCCGCCTTTTTCAGGTCGTCGATGCGGCGCCGGAACTCCGCCTGGTCCCGGCCGGCCCGCAGCCGGGCCAGCCGCTCCGCCTGCCCGGCCTCGATCGCCGGATCGGCCCGCGGCGGCTGGTACCTCTCGTCGCCGTCGGCGGTGAACTTGTTGACCCCGACCACGACGCGCTCGCCGCCGTCTATCTGGCGCGCCACCTGGTAGGCCGACCGTTCGATCTCATTCTTCTGGAAGCCCCGCTCGATCGCGGCCACGGCGCCGCCCATCTCCTCCACCTGCCCGATCAGCGCCGCCGCCGCGGCCTCCACCTCGCCGGTCAGCGATTCCACCGCGTAGGACCCGGCGAACGGATCCACGGTGGCGCGCAGATCCGTCTCGTAGGCCAGCACCTGCTGGGTGCGGACCGCCAGCCGGGCGGCCTTCTCGCTGGGCAGCGCGATCGCCTCGTCGAACGCGTTCGTGTGCAGCGACTGCGTGCCGCCAAGCACCGCGGCCAGCGCCTGCACCGTGACCCGGGCCAGGTTGACCTCCGGCTGCTGGGCCGTGAGCTGCACGCCCGCGGTCTGGGTGTGGAACCGCAGCATCTGCGAGCGGGGATCGCGCGCGCCGAATTCCTCCCGCATGATGCGCGCCCACAGGCGGCGGGCGGCGCGGAACTTCGCGACCTCCTCCAGCAGCGTGGTCCTGGCGACGAAGAAGAACGAGAGCCGCGGGCCGAACTCGTCTACCCGCAGCCCGGACGACAGCGCGGCGCGGACGTATTCCTTCGCGTTGGCCAGGGTGAACGCGATCTCCTGGACCGGCGTGGCGCCCGCCTCGGCCATGTGGTAGCCGGAGATCGAGATCGTGTTCCAGCGCGGGATGTGCTCGCGGCAGTAGGCGAACGTGTCGGCGACCAGCCGCAGCGACGGCTGCGGGGGGTAGATGTAGGTGCCGCG
>JAIRTY010000642.1 GCA_031254715.1 Nocardiopsaceae bacterium
CGGCCTGGCCGCCGGAACGCAGCAGCTCGATCATCGCGTGCTCGGCGAGCGGCAGCGCGGGCGGGCAGCGCAGCGCCTCCTCGGACAGGCCGGCCCGGGCCAGGATCTCCCGCACCCCCGCCACGTGGAAGTCCTCCCCCGAATGGCTGGCGGCCGCCAGCGCCAGCAGCTTTCCTGTCAGGTCGAGGCCGCAGGCCAGCATGCCCGCCGCCTGCAGCGGCTTGTTGGCGGAACGGGGATAGACGGGAACGGCCGGGTCCCCGGCGCGCATCAGCTCGCTGCCATCGGCCGCCAGCGCGACCAGCGACACACGGTGCCGGGACTCGGTGAACCCGGACCTGATGACCTCGGCGATCACCGGAGCGTCAGCGTCGATGGGTCACCCCTGGCATGAGCCTGGCCAGGTCCAGCGCGGGGCGCGGCCGGCCGTCGCGGATGTGCACATGGCTGCCGGGCATGATCGCAAGCATGCATCCTCGGGGACGTTCCGGTCCACCCGGGTCAGATCGGCCAGCCGCTGCGGCACCGCAGCGAGCGGCCAGCGCGACCGGCGCGACCGGCGCGCAGCGGGCTGGGGACCGGCGGGACCGGCCCTAACGGGCAGATCCGGCGGCGGCCGCCTGCACACCCCCAGCGGGCTGGACGAGGTGACGGCGGGCGAACTCCAGCGCCTCGGCCAGGTCCTCCGCTCGCTCCCGGCGCGATGCCGCCCGGCGGGTGTTGACCTCCAGCACCACCGCGCCCTGGTATCCCTGGGCCGCGAGCCGTGCCAGCAGCTCCGCGCAGGGCTGGGCGCCCCGGCCGGGCACCAGGTGCTCGTCCCGGTTGGTGACGCCGGTGCCGTCGGCCAGGTGCACGTGGGCCAGCCTGCCGTCCAGGGCTGCCGCCATCTCCAGGGCGTCGGACCCGGACGCGGCCGTATGCGAGAGGTCGAGCGTGACGGCCGGGTAGTCGTAAGGGACGGGGTTCCAGTTCGGCGCATAGGGAGCCATCTCGGCGCCGCCCGCCCGCAGCGGGTACATGTTCTCGACCGCGAACACGACGCCGGTCTCCTCCTGCATCCTGGCGAGCCCTGCGGTGAAACCCTGGGCGTAATCCCGCTGCCAGCGGAACGGCGGATGCACCACCACCACGCCGGCGCCGAGCTCGCGCGCGGCCGCGGCCGACCGGGACAGCTTCCGCCACGGGTCCCTGCCCCACACCCGCTGCGTCACCAGCAGGCACGGGGCGTGAATCGCGATGACCGGGACGCCGTGGTAGTCGGCCAGCCGGCGCAGGATGTCGATGTCCTGGCTGACGGCGTCGGCCGAGACCATCACCTCCACGCCGTCGTACCCGAGCCGTGCCGCCGTCTCGAACGCGTCCGGCGCCCGGTCCGGGAACACCGACGCGGTGGACAGGGCGACGCGCGGCCGGGATGCGTTGCCGGCAGAACTCAACCTGACTCCTTCCTGCCCGGGGCGGCCCGGGCATGGCTGGCGAGGACCTGTCCCGCCGCATGTCCTGCCCGGGCCAGCTTATGCGCCCGCCCAGCCCCGGCGTTCACGCCCGTCCCCGCTGGAGTGTCGGGTCAGACTGTCATACCTGCCCATTACCGTGCGGGGCATGGGCAAGTCTTCGGCCGGGCTGGTGTACGAGTGCTCGGAGTGCGGCTGGCGCTCCTCGAAGTGGGCCGGCCGCTGCGCCGGGTGCCAGGGCTGGGGGACGGTGGCCGAGGCGGCCGTGCCGGTGCTGGCCCGCGCCGGAAAGGCCGGAACGGCCGGGCGGCGCGGCGGCGGCCTGGGGGCGGGCGGCCTGCGGCAGGCCGTCATCCCGGCGATCCCGATCACCGAGGTGGACGCGCGGGCGGCCAGCGCCCGTCCGACCGGGCTGGCGGAACTCGACCGGGTGCTGGGCGGCGGGCTGGTCCCGGGCGCGGTCGTGCTGCTGGCGGGCGAGCCAGGCGTGGGCAAGTCCACGCTGCTGCTGGAGGCCGGCGCGCTGGCCTCGGAGACCGGCCGGGTGCTGTACGTGACCGGGGAGGAGTCGTCGGCTCAGGTCCGGCTGCGCGCGGACCGGATCGGCGCGGCCGGGCCGAACCTGTTCCTGGCCGCCGAGACCGAGCTGGCGGCGGTGATCGAGCAGGTGGCGACGGTCCAGCCGCAGCTGCTGATCGTGGACTCCATCCAGGCCATGAGCGCCCCCGGCATCGACAGCGCCCCGGGCGGTGTCTCTCACGTCCGGGAGGTCACCGCCGCCCTGACCGCAGTCGCCAAGCAGCAGGCCCTGACCACGGTGCTGGTGGGCCACGTCACCAAGGACGGCTCGATCGCCGGGCCGCGCGCCCTCGAGCACCTGGTGGACGTGGTGCTGCACTTCGACGGCGACCGGCACGCCCAGCTGCGGATGGTGCGGGCGCTGAAGAACCGGTTCGGGCCGACCGACGAGTTCGGCTGTTTCGACCTGGGCGAATACGGGCTGATCGGGCTACCCGACCCGAGCGGCCTGTTCCTGTCGCAGCGGCACGACCCGGTGCCGGGGACCTGTGTCACGGTGACGCTGGAGGGGCGCCGCCCGCTGCTGGCCGAGGTGCAGACACTGGTCGCCTCGTCGGAGCTCGATATCCCCCGCCGGGTCACCTCGGGCCTGGACGGGGCGAGGGTCGGGATGGTGCTGGCCGTCCTGCAGCAGCGGGCCGATCTCAGGCTCGGCAAGGTGGACTTGTACGCCGCCACCGTGGGCGGGGTGAGGCTGACCGAGCCGTCGGTGGACCTGGCGCTGGCGCTGGCGCTCGCCAGCGCCAGCGCGGGGCTGAGCGTCCCCGGCGACCTGATTGCGATCGGCGAGGTCGGGCTGGCGGGGGAAGTGCGGCGGGTGCCGGGAGTCCAGCGGCGGCTGGCCGAGGCGGGGCGGATGGGGTTCCGGCAGGCGCTGGTGCCGGCCGGAACCAGCGGGCTGCCGGGCAGCCAGGGACCGGACGGCACGGCAGGCGGCGCTCAGGACGCGCTCACCAGCGTCCGCGAGGTCACCGACGTCAAGGGCGCCATCGCCGCGGCACTGGGCGGGCCCCGGTAACGCGGCCGCGTATGAGGCTTGCTGGTTACCTCAGCGCCGTCCGCCAGCCGGGAAATTCGTAGTCGTCAGGGCTGCGCGGCAGCGGAACCGCGGAGCACGAACCTGACGGGCTTGCTGGTCACGTGGCCGCCGACGAGGGTGGCGGAGTAGTGGCCGGGGCGGGCGGGGCTGCCCTTGGGATGGCAGCCGGGGAACGAGGTCCTGCGGTTCCAGGACAGCCGCCGCACCACGGGCACTCCGCGGGCGAGCCGCTTCGGGTGCGAGGCGCGGCCCTGGCCGCAGTCGCCCGAGTCCCACACGCGGGCGGGCCCGGACCTGATGATCACCGCCAGCGACCGGTACCCGGTGTTGAACCCGCACGGCCGGGAGCCGGTATTCACCACGTAAGCCTTGAACGCCGGCCAGGCGCCACCCCGGTACCGGTGCTGCGTGGTGACGAGGGTGAGGACCAGGTTGCCGCGCCGGCAGGAACCCGCTGCGCCGTGCTGCCCGTCGGAGGCGCGCCGGGAGCGCCCTCCGGGCGGCCCGCCGGACTTGCTGCCCGATGGGCTGGCGCTGGCGCTCGCCGTGGCATGCCCGGCAGCCTTACCTGGACTGCCGCCGGACCCGGCGCCAGCCTGGCCGCCCGGGGTCCCGGCCTGCCCGCCCGACGCCTTGACAGCGGCGGCCGGGGTGGTGGCCGGGTCGCTGAGCATCCCGTTCACGGCCCAGGCCAGGAGCGCCACCACGGCGATACCAGTGGCAAGAGCGAGGGCCCGCCGCCGCCAGTAGACGTCAGGGACGGCTGGCTGCCGGTAGCGAGACGAATAATGACGCATACGCTGAGTATGCAGTGTGATTACGTAGAGTGTTCGGCGACGCGCCGTTCGCGGCACGGTCCTGCCGTGGCGGCGGCTGTGCCAGGATCGGGCAGGTGACGGCGGACACGGTGGCCCAGGGCCAGGCGGCAGGCGATCAGCCAGCGGCCATCCTCGCCTGGTACGCCCGCCATGCCCGGGACCTGCCCTGGCGGCGCCCGGGCACTTCGGCGTGGGCGGTGCTGGTCAGCGAGATCATGCTGCAGCAGACCCCGGTCGCCCGGGTACTGCCCGCCTACGAAGCCTGGCTGGCCCGCTGGCCGACGCCGGCCAGCCTCGCGGACGCCTCTCCCGCGGAGGCCGTCCGCCAGTGGGGGCGGCTGGGCTACCCGCGGCGGGCGATCCGGCTGCACGCCGCTGCCCGCGTGATCGCGGAACGGCACGCCGGCGAGGTGCCTGCCTCGGTCGCAGCCCTGCGGGCGCTGCCCGGGGTCGGGGCCTATACCGCCGCAGCCGTGGCCAGCTTCGCTTTCCGCCAGCGGCACCCGGTCCTCGACACGAACGTCCGGCGGGTGCTGGGCCGCCTCGCCCGCGGTGAAGCATTCCCGCCGCCCGCCCCCTCTGCGGCAGAGACATTGCTGGCTGAGTCGCTGCTGCCAGCCGAGCCCGCGGTCGCCGCGCGCTGGTCGGTCGCGGTCATGGAACTAGGCGCGCTGGTGTGCACGGCAGCTTCGCCCCGGTGCGGTGACTGCCCCGTCGCCCCGGGCTGCGCCTGGCACCGGGCAGGCCGCCCGGCCGCCGCCAGCCGCCGTCCGGGCCAGCGTTACGAGGGGACCGACCGGCAGTGCCGCGGCCGGCTCCTGGCCGTGCTGCGCGAGGCACCCGGGCCCGTCCCCCGTGCCAGGCTGGATGCGGTGTGGCCCGATGAGCTCCAGCGGGCCCGGGCGCTCGCCAGCCTGGTCGCCGACGGCCTCGCAGAGGCCCGCCCCGACGACCAGTACGCCCTCCCCGCCTGACCCAGACCCCCCGCACGCCTCGCGCCC
>JAIRTY010000644.1 GCA_031254715.1 Nocardiopsaceae bacterium
GCGGGGGTTCGGTGGTGGGCTCTCCCGCCCGCGCGGCGGGGCGGGGGGGGGGGGGGGGGGTCGTCCCCCCGAGTCGGCCCCGACGGGGCCGCACGAGCTGCGGGCGGGCGTGCGCCCGCCGCGGCTGGAGACCGACCGGCTCATCGACGACCCGCGTACCCGGATCATCGTGTGCTGCGGGTCGGGCGGGGTGGGCAAGACCACCACCGCGGCCGCACTGGGCCTGCGGGCCGCCGAGCGCGGCAGGCACGTGGTCGTGCTGACGGTGGACCCGGCCCGGCGGCTTGCCCAGTCCATGGGACTGACCTCGCTCGACAACACCCCACGCCCGGTCCCGCTGCCGGACGGCGGTGACCGGGCCGGCAGCCTGCACGCGATGATGCTCGACATGAAGCGGACCTTCGACGAGATCGTCGAGGGTCACGCCGACCCGGACCGGGCCGCGCAGATCCTGGCCAACCCCTTCTACCAGTCCCTGTCGTCCAGCTTCGCTGGCACGCAGGAGTACATGGCGATGGAGAAGCTCGGCCAGCTGCGGCGGGCCGAGGAATGGGACCTGATCGTCGTGGACACCCCGCCGAGCCGGTCGGCGCTCGACTTCCTTGACGCCCCGCAACGGCTGTCCCGGTTCCTCGACGGCCGCCTGATCCGGCTGCTGACCGCCCCGACCAAGGCGAGCGGACGGGCCTACCTGAAGGTGGTGAACGCCGGCTTCGGCATGCTGACCGGGGTGCTGACGAAGGTGCTCGGCGCGCAGATGCTGCGGGACGTGCAGACGTTCGTGGCCGCGCTGGACACGATGTTCGGCGGATTCCGGGAACGGGCCGAGGACACCTACCGGCTGCTGCAGGCGCCGGGCACGGCTTTCCTGGTGATCGCGACACCGGAGCCGGATGCGCTCCGGGAGGCTTCCTATTTCGTGGAACGGCTGTCGCAGGACCGGATGCCGCTCGCCGGGCTGGTGCTCAACCGGGTCCAGCGCTCGCCGGCCGCCAGGCTGTCGGCCGCCCGCAGCCTGGCGGCGGCCGAGGCACTCCAGCCCGCCGCCGGTAACGGCGCTCACGCCGGTAACGGCACGTCCGCTGGCAACGGCGGGACCACCGGCAACGGCGGGACGACGGGCGGCAACGGCGGGCGTTACCCGCTGGCCGCGACGGCACTACGGCTGCACGCCGAGCGAATGCAGCTGATGGCGGTGCAGCGGCGGGTGTCGCAGCATTTCACGGCCGCACATCCGGGGGTCCCGGTCACCGAGGTGCCCGCCCAGCCGGAGGACGTGCATGACCTCGCGGGCCTCACGACGATCGGGGCCGCGCTGGCGGCAGGCTAGTCGGCTGGCTGGCTAGCTGGCGACAAGCTCGCCCGCGGTGCGCTCGTACTTGTTGCGGGCTTCTTCGAGCAGCGTGCGCCACGAGGTGACGTCCGGGCGGCGGCGCAGCAGGGCCCGCCGCTCCCGCTCGGTCATGCCGCCCCAGACCCCGAACTCGATCCGGTTGTCCAGCGCATCCGCCAGGCACTCGGTGCGCACGGCGCAGCCACGGCAGATCAGCTTGGCCCGGTTCTGTGCCGCGCCCTGGACGAAGAGTTCGTCCGGGTCAGTCTCCTTGCACGCGGCACGGCTGGTCCAGTCAGCGATCCACATGTGGTCACTCCTCCTGATCGTCACGCCCACCAGGGGTCGTCACGCCGGATGGCGCTCGCTTGCGGTCCAGGCCCACAGCACGTTGTCAGGCCCGCGGTCACAGTTGCGAATCTGTAACTTACGGAACGGAGGGGCCGAGCGCTAGACCTTCACAGGGCCCATTTCACAGATAGCCCACTTGGGCCATACGCCGAGTGACTACTAGTCACCGCGCTGTATACGCTCCGCCATCGTCGTCCATCGCATCGAATGCCCGGCGTACCCTATGGTCCGTGGTGGCAATGGGACCGGCCAGCAAAATCGGCGTCGTCGCGAAGCTCGTCGCGCTTGCAGCGGCGGGCGGGGCGGTGGTCGCCGGGCTCGCTCTCCCCACCGTCGGAGCGGTCGGGGTCGGCATCAAGAGCACCGCGAACAAGTTCAACGCGATGGGCGCGCCGGAGCTCGGGCAGCTTCCGGTCCGCTCCCAGATCCTGGACAGCAGCGGGCACCTGCTCACCTACTTCTACCCGCGCGGGATCGACCGGGTTCCGGTGAGCTTCTCCCACATCGCGCCCGTCATGCGGCGGGCCATTATCGCCATCGAGGACTCGCGGTACTACCAGCACGGCGCGCTGGACTTCCGTGGCACCATCCGGGCGCTGGTGAACAACGTCCAGCACAAGCCGATCCAGGGCGGATCCACCCTGGCCCAGCAGTACGTCAAGAACGTGCTCATCCTGTCGTCACCGAACCCGCAGAAGGAAGCGCTTTCTGCCGCTGGCGACACCCTCTCCCGTAAGCTCCGCGAGCTGCGGATGGCCGTCCGGGTCGAGCACACCCAGAGCAAGGACCAGGTGCTGGCCGGCTACCTGAACGTCGCGTACTTCGGGAACCGGGCCTATGGCATCCAGGTGGCCGCTGAGCGGTACTTCAGCACCAGCGCGGCCAACCTCACGCTTAGCCAGGCAGCGACGCTGGCCGGCCTGGTGGAGAACCCGGCGGCCTACAACCCGCTGATGCGCAAGTCGGAGGCGCGCACCCGGCGCAACACGGTGCTGGCCCGGATGGCGCAGCTCGGCGACATCAGCAAGGCGAAGGCCGCCGCGGCCGAGCGGCGGCCGCTCGGCCTGCACCCGACGGCGCCGCAGAGCGGCTGCACCAGCACCACCGTCGGCAGCGCGGGGTTCTTCTGCGATTACGTGCTGGCGTCCATCTCCCACGATGCGGCGTTCCGGCAGGTATGGCAGCGGCTGAACGGGGCGGGCGGGCTGAAGGTCTACACCACCCTGAACCGCACGGACCAGCACGCGGCGCGCACGGCGGTCATGTATCAGATGCCGCCGCCGCCCTCATCGGTCAACCCGGCGCACAACGCGGCCACCGAGGTTCTCATCGAACCCGGTACCGGCCGGGTCCGCGCGATGGCGATCGACCGGCGGTACGGTACCGGCCCCGGCCAGACCACCCTGAACTACGCCGTCGGCCCGCAGTACGACGGCACGGGGGGCGTCCAGATCGGCTCGACGGGCAAGGTCTACACGATGGTGGCGGCCCTGAAACAGGGCATCCCGTTCGGATACAGCAAGACGGTCGGGTTCTCCGCCACCGTCGGCGGCTACTCGAACTGCAAGGGGCAGCCGACCTCGTCGTGGAAGGTTCACAACGACGAGAGCGAACACGGCGGTCACTACTCGCTGTACACCGGGACCACCGCATCCATCAACGTGTTCTTCGCCTACCTGGAGCAGAAGGTGGGCCTGTGCAACGTGGTCAGCACGGCCGCGCAGATGGGCCTCACCTGGCCGGATGGGCGGTCGCTGCTGGGCCCTGACCGCCCGGAAGGTCACCTGTACAGCGCGGACAACGACCCGTCGTTCACCCTCGGCGCTGACAACGTGGCCCCGATCGACGTCGCCGCCGCCGACGCCACGCTGCCGGCCCGCGGCGTCTTCTGCCACCCGATCGCGGTCTCCAGGGTCACGGACATGGCCGGGCACCGGCTGCCGGTCAAGTCAGCCGGCTGCCACCGGGTGCTCTCGGCCCGGATCGCCGATGCCGCCAACTACATCCTGAAGGGCGACCTGACCGGGCTGGGCACGGCGGCCAGCGACAACATCCCCCGGCCGGCCGCCTCCAAGACCGGGACCGCTGACAACTACATGTCGGCGTTCTTCGTGGGCTACACGCCGGACCTGCTGGGAGCCGTCTGGGTGGGCAACCCGACCAACCCCAAGGTCCACCCGATGACCGGGTACCCGGGGTCCTGCTGGCGCGGCGGCTGCCAGGGCTTCATGTACGGCTCGATGGCGCCGGGGAAGACCTGGCAGCAGACGTTCATGGACGCCCGGCTGGCGGAGCCGCCGCTCAACTTCGTGCAGCTGCCGCGGTCCGATCCGCTCTTCTCGAAGGGCAGTGGCATCGTCTCGCCCAACCCGCCCAAGCACCACCGGCCGCCGCACCGGCGGCCCGGCCCGGGCGGAGGTGACGGGCAAGGCGGCCATGGCGGCGGAGGCGGGCATGGGGGCGGCGGGCACGGCGGCGGCGTTCCTCCGACCGGATGATTACCGAGTGCGTTCCCGAGCCCGCCGGGGCCGACCGGCTAGGCCCAGGCGGCCGGCTGGTGTGAGGCCGCTCGTAGTTGCCGGTGCGGGCAGTTGCCGGTGCGGGC
>JAIRTY010000657.1 GCA_031254715.1 Nocardiopsaceae bacterium
ACCAGATGCCGAACCCGCGCACCATCGGCACCGGGCTGAGGGCGAGGGCGCCGAACCCGGCGATGAGCGCCAGTGCCGCGGCGACAATGGCCGGGCCGATCCGCCTGCTGGCGACCTCGGCCGCCGCCTGTGGCGGCGTGCCATCGGCCCGCTCGGCCCGGTACCTGGACAGCCACAGCACGCTGAACTCGGTGGCGAACGCCACGACCACGCCCGAGAGCAGGATCGTGATCGGCGTCCCCTCGATGTGCAGCAGGTACTCGGCACCCGTCGCCAGCCCCGCCGCCACGACCGTCGGCAGCACCGCCAGCAGGCCCAGCAGCGGCCTTCGGAAGGCGATCAGGAGCACGACCAGCACCACCGCCAGGGCCAGCAGGTTGAGCAGCACCTGGTCGCGCAGCAGCGCGTGCAGGGCCGAGGCGGCGACCACCGCCAGCCCGGCGGGATAGGCGCGGAATCCGGCCGGCGGGTGCGCGGTGACCTTGCCGATACGGTTGATCAGCTGCGTGTCCTGGGTGAGCGAGGCGACGTTCTTCTGCCCGAAGGTCACCAGGGCGGTCCGCCGGTCCGGGCTGACCACCGACTGGGTGAAGTACTTGGGCAGCCGGCTAAGGATGGTCCTGGTCACCTTCTCGCTGGGAGCCTTGCCGTAATTGAAGCCGAGCAGGAATCCTGGCAGCCCGTTCACCGCGGACAGGTCCTTGCCCTGCAACTGCTGCTGGACGTTCCCCAGCCAGGCGACCGCGTCGGGCCGGCTCACGTCCGGGCCGGTCACGACCAGGTCGAGTTCTCCCGCGTAGCCGATCTGGCGGGCCACCGTGTGCGCGTTCGCGACCGCGGCCGAATGGGAGGGGAGCAGGCGGGTCGGGTTGGTCTCGATCTTCGTGGCGGACAGCGCAGCCCAGCCCGCAACGCCGGCCAGGATCACCGGGATCAGGGCCAGGGCGGGGATCCGGACCGGCCGGGCCAGCCAGTTCCAGCTCGGCACGTGGCGGCGGCGCGGCCGGGCGCGCCGGACCAGGAGCGACAGCAGCGGCAGCCCGATCATGACGCTCGCCAGCCAGCTCATGGCCACGCCGAGGGCGAGGAAGAGCCCGAACTGCCGGACCAGCGGCACTCCGGACACCGCGAAGGCGAGCACTCCGGCCGTGGTCGCGCCCGCCGCCATGCCGGTCGCTGGGAGGATGGCCCGCACCATCGATGCGAACCGTTCGTCCGGCGTGCCTTCCTCCTCCACCAGCCGGTTGACGCTCTGCAGCAGATAGTCCGTGCCGAGGCCGAGCACGACCGGCAGCACTGCGAGCGTGGCGGGGGTGATGGGCAGGTGGAGCAGCGCCGCGGCGCCCGCCGTCCATATCCCGGCCAGGGCCGCCAGCAGGACCGCCAGCAGCCGGAACGGGACCCGCAGCACGAGCAGGGTCAGCACCAGCATGGCCGCCAGGGCGGCCGGGAGCAGCACCAGCAGCGAGCCGCGGGCGGACCGGGCGAGCGATGCCATCAGGGAAGGCGTCCCGGAGACCGTGAGGCTGAGGCCGGTCAGGTTACCGGCCATGGTCGGGGTCTTGGCCCGCTGGCCGTTGGAGGTGATCGTATGCTGCTTGGGTCCCAGCTTGGCGTTGCTCACCGTGTGCTCGACCGCGGTGACGTCATTCAGCGAGGCGTTCTGGTCCATCCGGACGCTGACCAGGGCGCGGCTGGAGGACGGCAGCACGCCCCGCCAGAACGGCCGCACCTTCCCGTTGCCTTCCAGCAGGAGCTGGTTGAAGAAGGAGGGGTTGTTCAGCGCCGGCAGGCTCAGCGACGGGTACTTGGCCGCGAGGTTGTGCGCGCACGCCTTGACGGTGACGGTGAAGGCCTTGTTGCCAGCCTTGGTCTGGGCGGCGGCCGACTCGCCTCTGGCCTTGGCAGCCGCCTCGGCCGCCTGCTTCCCCTTCTGCCCCTCGGTCGAGCAGAGCTGCAGCGCCCGCTGGGTGACCAGGGTGGCGAAGGTGTTGACGAGAGACCCCGGGCCATACACCTTGCTCACGCCGTGCAGCCGGGCCAGGTTCCCTTCCAGCTGGGCCAGGCCCACCAGGTGGCCGGGGGTGAGCAGCTGCCCGCCCTGGCCCGGGGCCGGCTCGGCCAGCACCACCACCGGGTCGGCGCCGAACAGCCGGGCGAACTGGGCCTGCTCGTGGTAGACGGCCGAGCTCGTGTCCATCAGCAGGCTGGCGGACGCGTCAGCCTGCAACCGGGTCGCCGCGAACCCGAGGCCACCCGTGATCAGCACCGCCGCCACCAGCAGCGCTACCGGCCGCCTGATCCGCCCGCGCACGCCTCCGTCGTCGCCGTCAGGGCGGGCACGTCCAGTCCGCTGCTTCTTGCCGGGCCGCCGCTGCACCTTGGCAGGCCGACGGGCCTTACCGGGCCGCTGCGGCTCACGGCGCGGCTGCCGCTCCGGAGTCAGTACCTCGGCGCGCTGCTTGCCGGGATCCCCGGCTCTCTCGCTGACAACGGGCATCGGCCCCGTCTCGTCCTCGCGGACGCCGTCGCCGGCCGGGGCGGCCTCTTCCTCGCTAGGTCGTTCTGCCAGCTCTTCCATGCTGGCAAACCAGCCCCGGCTGCCGTTGGTGTCGGGCATGTCAGTGGCTCCCGAAAAGCAGGTTCTCCAGGCCCCGGTCCGAGATCTTCTTTCCCGAGCCCGGCGACGAACCGGATGCGCCCGAGGGCGAGTTCCCGTTCCGCCCGGCGTAGCCGGAGCAGCCTACGTTGACTCCGGCGGTGCAGGTGCCAAGCACGGCCATGACCCGCACGAAGTGGCCGTTGGCGTCGGTGCCGCCGAAGGCCGACTTGGCTTCCAGCAGCGCCGTCATCAGCGCCGGAAGTGCCGGGTTCACGCCCTTGAGCAGGGTGCTCCCCTGGCCGAACAGGGTGTGCAGCTGGGCTGCCAGCCGTGGGGCGTGACGGAGGGTGTAATTCAGGTTGCCGGTGTTGCCGTTGAGGATCATGTCGAGGTCGGACAGTACCGCCGAGGTGTGATCGACGCCCTGGCCGAGCGAGTTGTCGACGCTGGCCAACCCCGTGAGCACCGCGTCGGTGTCCCTGATCTGGGCCGCCAGCGGCGAGTCCTGCAGGCTCTGGTTGACCCGCTGCGAGCTGTCGATGATGCCTGCCAGCTGCGCGTCGTGGGCATGCACCGTGTGCGCGACCTGGGACAGCGAGGTGCTCGCGTCACCCAGGGCGTGCAGGCTCTGGTTGACGTCCCGGCCCCGGTTCGCGGAGGCAACTCCAAGCTGGTTGATCACTGTCTGCAGGTTCTGCCGTTCGGTGTTCTGGAACACGTTCAGCACCTGGTCCAGCGTGACCGCCACGTGCACCCGGGAGGCGGGGATGACGCCGCCTGCCTGCATCGTCCCCCGGGAGCCGCCGTTCAGCTCGATGTACTGGGTGCCGAGCAGGCCGTGCGGCTGGATGCTGGCGGTGGCATCGGAGTGCATCAGGTGCGCTTCGGCGCTGTCGATCTGGACATTGAGCAGCGGCAGGCCGTGCTGCACCGTGAGGCTGTCCAGCTGGCCGACCCGCTGGCCGGCCAGCTCCACGGTGGCACCAGGCTGCAGCTGGCTGAAGGCCGGCGACGAGATCTGGAACCGGAACTCGTGCTGCCACGGCAGCTGGGGCGGATGGAACACCAGCACCAGGGCGAGCACCGCAACGGCGCTCGCGACCAGGCCGGCCACGCGATTGCGCATGATCATCCGCCTCCCAGCAGGCCGAGGATGGAGCCGAGTCCGCCCTGGGAGGACGACGGCGAGGGGGACGGCTGCGGGCTGCCCGAGCCATTACGACAAGCACTGGCCTGCTTCCCGGCCGAGGTGGTCGGGGACGGGGTGGCCGTGGCCGCCGGGGAGGCGGTCGACTGGCTCCCGGCCGGGCACTTCGTCCCGGATCCCGCCTTGCTCCCGCTGGCCTTCTGCCCGGCCTTGCTCAGGCCGGTGATCTGGGCGAGGCAGTTCTTGTGCGGGTTGACCGGCTTCGAGCTGAGGGTGTCATAGCAGGTGTTGATCACCGCGAACTGCCGGATGAAGTTCCCGCCCGCGTCCCGCTGCGCGATGGCGCTGGCGACCTCGGGGATGAGCTGCCTGGCCTCGGCCTGCAGCGTGGGGCCGCCCTGGGTGAGGTACCGGGCCGCGGTCGTGAACTGCGGAGTGAGCTGCGCCAGCACCGGGGCCAGGTACCGGACGGTCTGGCGCAGGTTGCCCTGGTTGCCCTTGAGGGTCTGGGCGGTGTCCTGGCTGACATTGGCCAGGTGCCCGAGCAGGTCGTTGAGGCTGGCGTCGTTGCTGGCCAGAGTCTTGGTGACCTGCGACGTGTTGCCGACGAGCCCGCCGAGCTGCTGGTGGGTGCGGGCCAGCCGGGACGCCACCGTGTTCAGGTTGGTGATGATCGAGGCGAGCTGCGGGTCACGCCGCTGGAGGGTGTTGAGGATCGGAGGCGACTGCTCGCTCAGCCCGGCCAGGTGGTCCACCAGCGCGTTGATGGCCGTCTGCTCGCCGGCGACGCCCCCGCCGGCCTGCTGGACCAGCACCTGGAGCTGCTGCCGGGTCCGGGCGTCCAGGCTGGACAGGAACTGGTCGAAGTCGACCGGCGTCACGGTCTCGTTGCTGGGAATGGTGGCCCCGCTGGCCAGCGGCTGTGTGCCGGAGGCCGGCGTGAGCTCGACGTACTTCTGGGCCAGCAGGGTGGAGTAGCGGATGGCGGCGACGGTACCGCGGTGCAGCGGGCCGTACTTACGGCCGATCCGCATCGAGACCACGGCCTTGTCCTGCTTGATGCTGATCCCGGTGACCTGCCCGACCTGGGAGCCGCCGATAAGCACGTTGGCGCCCTTGCTGACGCCGTTGGCGTCTTTGAACGCCGCCGACAGGGTGTAGTCGTGGCCGCCGAAGCTCAGGTTGAACGGCAGCCCGGAACTGGCGTTGATCGCTATCGCTGCCGCGACGACGAACGCCGTCACCACCACCAGGATCGTGGCGGCGATCAGGGGGTTTCCCTTGGTCAGGCGCATCAGCCGCCTCCTGAGCAGGATGCCTGGGGTGAGAAGGTGCCCGACTGCGGGCCGGCGACCTGCGGGTCGATGCGGAGCATGGATCCGGTCCCGTCGGTGGAGCCTGTCTTCTGCCGGTAGTTGCCGGCGCTGGCCAGCTCATTGAGCATCTGCAGGATGTTCTGCATGCAGGGGTTGAGGATGCTGGCGGAGACCGCGCCGTGCGAGGCCAGCGCCCGTAGCACCTTCAGCAGCGCCGGCATCTGCGTGAGCAGCTGATGCACGTCCTGCTGGCGCCCGGCGATGGCGGTATTGGCCTTGCCGAGCGAGCTGTTGGCGCTCGCCAGCTCCGACTGCAGTCCGGCCTGGTGCTGGGCGAGGGTGCCGAGGATGCTGGCGCCGTTCCTGACGTCGCCCTGCAGCCCGGTGTGCTCACTGCTGATCATGCCGGCCACCCGGGAGAACTCCGCATCCAGGTCGCTGAGCTGCTGCGTCTGCTGGTCCAGCGAGCTGGTGGTGCCCGCCAGGTCGGACGAGAGCTGCGGCAGCCGCGCCAGCAGCCGGTTGATGTCCTTGCCACGGCCCGACAGCGCCACCCCGCCCTGCTGGACGAGCGTCTGCAGTTCCTGCCGGGTGTGCCCGCCCAGGATGTTGGTCAGCTGGTCGAGGGTGATCGAGGTCTGCGTGTTCTCCAGCGGGATGCTGCCGCCGGACGCGATGGCCTGCCCGCCCTGGACCGGGTTGAGCTCAAGGAACTCGTCGCCGATGGTGCCGTTGGGCCGGACGGTGGCGGTCGTGCCCTGGCGGAGCGGCGCGTACCGGCCGCCGACCGTGATGGTCACGATCGCCCCGGCCGCGTTGTTGTCCGGGGCGAGGTGCACCGCGGTCACCCGCCCGGCCGGGACCCCGTCGATGTCCACGTTGTTGCCGGGCACCAGCCGCTGCGCGTCCTGCAGGTACACCTGGACGTGGTAGCCAGAGCTGCGGCCGGTGAGCAGCACCACCCCACCGCCCGCCACCAGCGCGAGCACCACCAGGACCGCGAGGACGCGGAACACCCGCCCGGTCATGACGACATCCCCAGCAGCAGCTGGGCGACGGAGGGGATGGAGCCGCCCGCCGCGTCCTTGCCCGGCGACGGGGAACTCGACGAGGCGTTACCGCTGCCGCCGCTGCCACCCGACGAACTGGGGACCGGGAGCGGCAGCTTGACATTGTTGCCGAGGTCGATGACCGGCGTGATGCGCATGGCGCTCCCCAGGCTGTCCTGCTGCGAGAACATGGAGATCCACTCCTGGGCGACAGACTCAGCGCCCGAGCTGACCACGCTGTTCTGGTTGTTCGGGTAGTTGATCTGCGCCAGCAGCAGCTCGGGCAGCAGCCGGTCGATGGTCGGGTTGAGCTGGGACAGCAGCTTGAGCCCGGACTTCAGGGTGGGGGGCGATTCCGCCAGCGAGGCACGGTCGGCGGGGGTCAGTCCGCGCAGGACCTGTTGCAGCGACCCCATCAGCTGGTCGGCCTGCCGCACCGTCCCGCCGAGCTGGCTGTCCCGCCCCGCGATGGCTCCCATCGCGGTATTCCCGCTGGTCACGAGCTGCCCAAGGGACTGCTGTTCCTGCGCGAGCGAGTGCATGATCACGGCCAGGCTGACCAGGATGTGGTTGATGTCGTGCTGCCTGGCGTTGGCCACCTGGACGATCGGCTGCAGGTTCGCCAGCACCTGATTCACCTGCGGAATGCTGGCATGGATGTCGGCGCTGCGGCCGTTCACCCCGATGCCGAGCTCCTGCAGCGAGCGGCTCATGGCCGCCCGGGTGGCCGGCGTCATCGCGTTGAGGATCTTGTCGAGCTGGACCGTCTGCCCGGTATGGGCGACGGGGATCACGTAGCCGCTGGTGGCAAGCGGCGCGGTGGAGCTACGGGTACGGATCAGGTTGACGTAGGTGTCGCCGATGGCCGTCTTGGGCTGGACGTAGGCCTTGACGTCCTGGTGGATGGCGACGCCGGAGTCCATCCTCATCGTCACCTCGGAGCCGGTGCCGTCCGGGCTGAGGCTGAGGACCTTGCCCACGTGGACGCCGTTCTCGTACACGTCGGACTGCGGCACCAGCCCTTCGGCGTGCGCGAACCTCGCCTTCAGGACCCAGCCGTGCTGGACGAAGGGCACCGACAGGCCCATGCCGACGGCCAGGTACCCGAGCCCGCCGAGGCACACCGCCGCGAACGCGATGATGAAGACCAGGTCGGCTACGGCCCGCTTCCGTATCCTCATGGCTTGCCTTTCTCGCTTCCGCCGGACCGGGGAAGGAGCGGGTGGCCCTGGAGGGCGGGTGGCCAACCTCATGGCTTGCCCTTCTTACTGCCGCTCGTACTGCCGGACGACGACGGGAGGAGAGGCTGGCTCAGGGTGCCGAGCCCGCCGCTCACTGGGTAGACGCGCCAGTAGTGGTGACCCTGGCTGTCGGTGGCGCTGAACACGGAAGCAAGCTCGTAGAAGAGCTGATCGATCGGCTGCGTCTGCTGCGACACCCGGCCGAAGAGGATCTTGGCCCGGGAGGCGTACGAGCCGGCGTTGTTGACCAGCGCGGGCGATTGCTGGATGGCGCTGGCCAGCGCCGGGGAGTTGCCGGCCAGCGCCTGGTCGAGGATGGTCGCCACCTGGTTCTCGTTCACGACCAGGCCCCTGAGCTGCTGCTCGTGCTGGGCCAGTGCCCGCATCACCCCGTCCCAGTTAGCCACCAGGGAGCGCAGCTGGGAGTGCCAGGCGGCGAGGGTGTTCAGCACCTTGCTCAAGGTGGTGATCAGCGAGCCCAGGTTCACCTGCTGGTGGGCCAGGGAGTGCGCGATGCCGTCCAGCGCGACCGCCGTTGGCTTGAGCGACCCGGCGGTGGCGTTCAGGTTCGGGCCCCGGCCCGCGACCGACGCCCCGAGGTTGTTGATCACCGAGGTCAGCTGGGTGCGGGTGTCGGGGTTCAGGACGTTGAGCACCTGTGCCAGCTCGACCGGGGTGAGCGTACGGTTCTGCGGGATGGTGGCGCCGGCCGGCATCGGCCCGCTGCCCGTGGTGCCCCGGTACAGCTCGACGTACGACTCGTCCAGGACGTTCTTGATCTTGATCATGGCCCTGGCGTTGCGGTACAACGGCGCGTACTGCTGCTTCACCTGCAGCTGGGCCTGGGAGCCGCCCTGGACCGGGTGCACAGACTCCACTCGCCCGACGGTCACGCCGGCGACCGTGACGTCGTCCCCTGGCACCAGGTTGCTGGCGGTCTTGAAGTCGGCAGCGACCTGGTAGGTGGACTGGAGAATGAGCTGGCCGCCCATGTGCAGCAGCAGGTAGCCGACCACGGCCACCCCGGCCGCGGCGTAGGCCAGGAAAACGGGGAGGTTCCAGCGGCTTCTCACGACTTGCCTCCGAGCAGGAACCCGAGGATGCCCTGGCCCTTGGAACCGCCCGAGCCAGCGCCGGACGACGATCCGGACGAGCCTGAAGAGCCTGACGATGACCCCGCGCCGGCCGCGCCGCCGGTCAGCCCGCTAAGGCCGTTGGCGAGCTGCGGGCAAAGGCTCACGCTGCTGCAGCCGACGACCAGCGAGATGCGGGTGGCGTAGCCGTTGGCGTCCCGCCCGCTGAAGACCGATGGCCCTTCCTGGATGCCGGAGATGAGGTTGCTGAGCTGCGGCAGCACCGCCTGGGACCCGGAGCTCAGCGGTACCAGCAGCTGGTTGCTTGCCTGCACGGCCGACGGGAGGGTGGCGGCAACCGCGCTCAGCGAGGGAGCCGTGCCCTGCAGCCCCGGGTGCAGGTTGCCGGGCGCGACGTCGGCCTGCGTCACGGCCCGCTGCAGCTGCGCCTGCTGCCCGCGCAGGCTGGCCATCAGCTGCTGGGTGCTCTGGATCAGCAGCCCGAGCTGGTGCCGCC
>JAIRTY010000439.1 GCA_031254715.1 Nocardiopsaceae bacterium
CTCGGCCAGTAGGCCCAGTGGGCGGGGCTGCGCTGGATGGCGGCGCTCACCTGCCCCGCGCAGCGCCCGAAGGCCACCGCCGGGTCCGGATCGGCCAGCACCGGCGCGGAGATCTCCAGCACCTGGTGGCGGTAGTCGGCCGACCGGTACAGGAAGGCCATCAGCACCGGCGCGCCGGTGAGCTGCGCGATGGTGACGGCCCCCGGCAGCAGCCGGGCCCGGCGGCCGACGAACGGAACCTCGACGGTGCGGGCCCGGTCGCTGTCCAGCGGCGGCGCGTCGATGGCGACCGTCACCACCTCGTTGGCCCGGAGTGCGGCCGCTGCCTGCGCCGCCACCTGGACCCGGCCCGGCCACGGCTCGATGTTCGGCCGGTGCCGGTGGCGCCGCAGCCGCCGGGCGTAGACCAGGTCCCAGAACCACCGCTCGGTGGCCGAGAGCCCGGCCGTGTAGTTGTGCTGCCAGCGCCCGATCGTGGTGACGGCGAAGCCGCTGGCGCCCAGCAGCGAGAACAGGCAGTCGAAGGAGCCGAAGTGGGCCGAGCAGACGACGGCTCCCCGGCCCCCTGCCAGCGCTGCCGCCAGGTGCTCCCGGCCTCGGATCTCGACCAGCCGCCGCAGCGGCTGCGCCCGGCGGCGCAGCCGCATCACGTCGACCGCCTCGCAGGAGGCGAGCCGGAACCACTCCCGGGCCACCGAGGTCACGGCCGCCGGGCTCAGCTCGTCCCCGAGCACCCGCCGCAGGTTGCGCGCCAGCTCGCTGCGCTTGCCGGGGCGGCACCGGTACTCCCAGTCGCCCCGCCAGCAGGCGAGCCGGTATCCGATCGCGGCCGGCAGCAGGGCCAGGAGCGGTGCCGTCACCGCCCAGTACGCCACGCCTTCGACGCTGCGCAGCAGCCTTTCCGCGCGGCCGTCAGCCACGCGCGGCCCCCTGCCGCCCCGGCTCGCGGGCGCGGAGGTAGGCGCAGATCGTGACCACGCTGGCGAAATTCTCCGGCAGCAGGTCTGTCTCGCCGACGGTGATCCCGAACCGCTCCTCGACGAAGACCACCAGCCTGAGCAGGCTGAGCGAGTCGAGGATGCCGCTGTCCAGCAGCGACGTGTCGTCCGCCAGCGGCAGCAGCGCCGGGTCCCGCACGAGTTCCCGGCTGATGTAGTCGTTGATGACCTTCTCCACCCTGAGCACCTTCCGTGTGTGTCGGATAACGCCTTGTCGGTGACTTGCTCCCGGGCGAGGCCGGAGCGGTCGACCTTGCCGGTTGAGGTTCTCGGCAGCTCTGCGCGGAACTCGACCACGTCAGGCACCATGTAGCCGGGCAGCCACTGGCGGCAGTGGTCCAGCAGTTGCTCGCGGGTCAGGCCGCCCGCGCGGTCCGCGGCGACGACCGCCCGGAGGCGGCTGCCCAGCAGCTCATCCGCCACCGGCAGCACCGCCGCCTCCCGGATGTCGGGGTGCCGGTAGAGAGCGGCTTCCACTTCGCCCAGCTCCACCCGGTAGCCGCGGATCTTTACCATGCTGTCGCGGCGGCCGAGGTAGACGTAGTTCCCGTCCGGGTCGAGGGTCACCAGGTCACCGGTCCGGTACACCGGCTCGCCGGGCTCCGCCCGCAGCGCGCTGCGGACCAGTACCTCCCGGGTCCGGTCCGGCTGGCCCCAGTAGCCGCGCATCAGCGAGGGACCCCGCACGTACAGCTCGCCTTCCTCCCCCGGCGCCGACACCCGGCGGCCCGCCGCGGTGACCGCGAACACCTCGGTGTTGGCGCAGGCCCTCCCGATCGGGGCCGGCCCGTCGCCGGCTGCGCCGGCTGGCACCTCGAACGCCGTGCACACATTGGTCTCGGTCGGCCCGTACCAGTTGAGATAGCGCGGGTGCGGCAGCTCGGCCATGAGCCTGGTGAGGTGCTTGGGCGGGAACACCTCCCCGGCGAAGATCACCGTCCGCAGGCGTGACAGGTCGAACCGGCGCAGGCTGCCGTAGCTGGCGAGCAGCGTGAGCACCGACGGCACCGAGTACCAGACGGAGACCTGCTCCTGCGCCAGCCACTCCGCGATCCGCACCGGGAACGTGGCGGCGCCCCTGGGGAGCACGGCCAGGCACGCGGCGGCCCGGCAGGTCGCGAAGACGTCGAACACCGACAGGTCGAAGTGGAGCGGCGCCGGGCTGCAGACGCGATCCTGCTCGCCGAGCCCGGCGGCGGCGGCCGCCCACTCCACGAACGTGAGCGAGTTGCGGTGGGAGATCATCACCCCTTTCGGGGTGCCGGTCGACCCGGACGTGTACAGGATGTACGCGAGGTCGGTCTCGATCGCGCGCTCGTCCGCCAGCGGCGCTGCGGGCTCAGCGGCCACCGCGGCCCACGGCACGATGACGGCCCCCCCGGCCTGGGCGGTGCCTCCCTCCGCCTTTCCCTGGCCGCCGGGAATGCCCGCTTCCACCACGCTGCGCAGCGCGGGAGCGCTGCCGGCCAGGGCGGCGGCCTGGGGAGTGCGCTGCTCGTCGGCCACGACCACTGCCATGCCGCTGTCGCGCACGAGGTAGCCGAGCCGCCCGGCGGGCGCCTGCGGGTCGAGCGGCACATAGCAGGCCCCCGCCTTCAGCGCCCCGTAGATCGCGATCACCGAGGCGGCCGACTTGGGGGAAAGGATCCCCACCCGGTCGCCGGGTGCCACCCCCAGCCGCAGCAGCGCCCGGGCCATCTTGTTGCTCTGGTGGTCGAGTTCCTGGTAGGTGAGATGGCAGCACCCGGACGCTACCGCCGGCCGCCGCGGCTGCCGCGCGGCGGCCGCGGTCAGCAGGTGCTGCAGCAGATACGCCATGTCCCCCTCCTGTCCGGCTGCCCGCCGGGCGCTTCTCGCCTGCCCGGCGGCCTCATAGCCCGAGCATCCGGGCGAGTACCACCCGCTGGATCTCCGACGTGCCCGAGTAGATGGTGCCGGCGACAGCGTCCCGGAGGTCCCGCTCGATCCCGGTGTCCGTCAGGTAGCCGCTGGCCCCGTGAATCTGGATCGCGTCCTGGCTGGAGCGCACCCAGCCCTCGCTGGTGAACAGCTTCGCCGCGGCCGCTTCCGCCGGGGCTGACCGGCCCTGCTGCTTGAGCCAGGCGACCCGGTAGATGAGCAGCCGGGCCGCTTCCAGCCGGACGTACATGTCGGCCAGCTTGCCGGCCACGGCCTGGAACTTCCCGATCGGCTGGCCGAACTGCTCGCGCGATCGCGCGTACTTCGCGCAGGTGTCAAGCTGCCGCCGCATGGCGCCGCAGGCGCTGGCGAACAGGCAGCTCCGTTCCCACTCCATGGACGAGTTGAAGATGGCCATCCCCGCCCCCTCCGGACCGAGCCGGCTGGCCGCCGGGACGAGGCAGTCGATCAGCGCGACCTCGCCCATCGGTGAGGTCCGCAGGCCCATCTTCTCGAAGCCGCTGCTCACCGCGAGCCCGGGTGTCGCGGCGTCCACCAGGAACGCGGACAGGCCGGAGAGGCCGGGCCGGCCCGGGTCCGCGGCATAGACCAGCAGCACGTCGGCGACCGGGGCGTTGGTGATGTACTGCTTGGCCCCGTTCAGCAGGTAGTGGTCGCCCCGCCGCTCGGCCCGGGTGCGCAGGTGCAGCGCGTCGGAGCCGGAGCCGGGCTCGGTCATCGCGTGCCCGCCGATGATGTCCCCCGACACCAGCCCGGGCAGGTATGCCTGCTGCTGCGCGGGCGTGCCGAACGTCACCAGCGGCGCCTCGACGCTCCACAGCTGCGCGTTGAGCGAGAACAGGAGCCCGTTGTCGTGGCACCCGTATCCCAGCGCCTCCATGACGAGGGCGGTGGTGAGCGGGTCGCTGCCGTTGCCGCCCAGCTCGGCGGGGACCGGCAGGCCCTGGATCCCGAACCGGGCACATGCCAGCCACGCCTCCCGCGGGAACTCTCCGGCCTCCTCGCGCTTGGCCAGGTCCCGGTTGAGCTCGCGGCGGGCGAAGGCAGCCGCCGCGTCGGTCAGCTCGCGCTGCTCCGCGCTCAGTGAGAAGTCCACGCCGTCCCCTTGCCCGCGAGGCTGCGCTCGTGCCGGTGCGCCCTGCCTGCCAGCGGCGCCGGCGGCCGCCCGAACCTGGACACGGCGGCGGTGGCCACCCGCCACCGCCCGGCCGGGCGCCGGGCGAGCCGCAGCGAGGCTGCGTGTGCCTGTGTCTCCGCCTGGTCCGCCAGCGGCGCCAGCGGGCCGAAGTCCTGGTAGCGGTGCGCCAGCGCCCGGGTGAGCAGGTGGTCGGTCAGCCACGGGTTCTTGGGCAGCAGCGGCCCGTGCAGGTAGGTGGCGTACACCTCCCGGTACCGGGCACCCTCGGTGCCGTCCTCCCCGTTGTTGCCGGCCCCGGCGAGCATGCGCCCGAGCGGCCTGGCGCCGCTGCCCAGGTAGGTGCGCCCGCTGTGGTTCTCGAACCCGGTGAGATGGCGCTGCCCGCCGGGCCCGGGATCGCACTCCACCAGCGCATGCCCGATGAACCGGGCCCGGCCTCCCTCGGCGACGGCGTCCAGCACGCCCAGGCCCTCGATCGGCGGCCCGTCCACCGGGGCGTAGTACCGGCCGAGCAGCTGATAGCCGGCGCATACCGCGAGCACGACCGTGCCCGCCTCGATCGCGTCGGCGAGCGGCCCGCCCTTCGCCGCCAGGTCGCGCGCTGCCACCCGCATCTCCCGGTCCTGGCCGCCGTGCATGAGGATCAGGTCGGTCTGGGCGAAGTCGGGGGCGTCTCCGGCGTCGGCCTCGGTCACGCGGTAGCCGATCCCCCGCCAGGCGCAGCGCTGGGTGAGCGCGAACAGGTTTCCCCGGTCACCGGCGACGCTGAGCAGCCGCGGGTAGAGATGGCAGATGCGGACCGTGACCGGGGCCGCCGGTGTCATGTCGTCACTGCTCCTCCCAGGAGGGCGCCCACCCGCGCCGCTGCATGATGCCGCGCAGTTCGCGCATGGGGGTGTAGCCAGCGAAGATGTGAAGCCGCTCACCCGGCGGCGTCGCCGCAAGCGCCGCGTCGAGGGCGTCAGCGCGGCCGGGCTGCACCCGCATCAGCGCGGGATCCGCCCCGCCGTACTTGAACCGGAGCGCGACTTCCTCCGCCCTGGTCCCGCTCGCCGTCAGGCTCGCGAGCCGGGGCACCAGCCGCTCCAGGTCCACGTCCCAGAGCCAGGCGAAGTCCTCCCCGTCGACCGAGGTGTTGCTGTGCGCGGCCAGGACGTGCTTGCGGCCAGGCTGGCGCAGCACCTCCCGCAGCGTCGCGTTGTAGGACGCCGGGTTCTTGACGAAGGCGAGCACCACCCGCCGGCTCCCGGCCTGGATCTGCTCCAGGCGGCCGAACGCCGGGCGCAGGCCGGCCAGCGCATCCCGCGCCGTGGCCGGCTGCAGCGGCCGCCCGGGCGACAGCGTCATCGCGCCCGCGAGTGCGGCGGCGGCGTTGTACACCTCGTGCATCCCGGCGGCGGGCAGCCGCAGCGGGAACGTTCCCGCGCGCGTGTCAACGGTGATCTCCGCGCCCGCCCCCGGCGATGGCCGGATCGCGGTCACCGCGACGTCCAGCGGCGGCCGGCCGTGCCCGCACCCGGGGCACTGGTAATCGCCCAGGTGGGAAAGATGCACCGCGCGGTAGCTGAGCGGGTGCTGGCAGCGCACGCAGCGGACGGTGTCCGCAGCATGCTCGGGGACCTGCCCGCCGCTGCCGCCGGCCCGGATGCCGTAGTACAGGCGCCGGGCGGCCGCCTCCGGGGCAAGGCTGGCCACCAGCGGGTCATCGCCGTTGAGCACCACCGTGGCGGACGCAGGCAGAGCCGAGATCGCGGCCGCCAGCTTGCCCGCCACCGAGTACAGCTCCCCGAAGCGGTCCAGCTGGTCCCGGAAGAGGTTGGTGACCAGCAGCGCTTCCGGCCGCACCTCCGGTGCCACCAGCCGGACCGTCGCCTCGTCGACCTCCAGCAGCAGCAGCTGCGCGGCCATCCGGCCGCGCAGGCCGGTTCCCTGCACGGCGGCCGAGGTCACCCCGTGCAGCAGGTTCGAGCCGGACCGGTTCTGGGTCACCAGCAGGCCGCTGGCCTGGGCCAGCGCGGCGAGCATCCGGCAGGTCGTTGTCTTGCCGTTGCTCCCGGAGACGATGACCTTGCGGGCGCCGCTCGCGGCCGCGGCTTTCTGCAGGACGCGGGGATCTATCCGGCGGGCCACGGTCCCGGGGAAGCAGGTACCGCCGCCGGTCCCCAGCATCCTGGACGCGGTACCCGCCTCCTTGCCCGCCGCCAGCGCGAGCGTGAACCGTGCCCCGGCCCGGGCAGCGGCGCTGCCATCCCGGTCCTGGGCCGGGCGGCGGCCGGCTACGACGCGCACGTGGCGTCCTCCTCCGCCAGCCGCGCCCCGGCCGGCACCGGGTCCGGCGTCTCAGCTCCGGCCTGTCCGGGCCCGCCGGCCCGGGCGAGGCGGTGACCCGCGTCGCTGACCGCCGCCGCGATGGCGTGCACGTGCCCCTCGTCGAGGGCGTAGTGGAGGGCACACGACCGGAGCGCGAACCGGCCCCTGATCTCCGTGCCGGCCAGGAACGCCCGGCCCCCGACCTGCACGTCCTCCATGATTGCCTGGTTGAGCAGGTTCAGGCCCGCCTCGTCGCCGCGCAAGCCATCCGGCGCGTAGCGGAAGCAGACCGCTGTCAGCGGCCCGGCCGCCACCAGCTCAAGGTCGGGGCTGGCCTCGATGATCTCGGCCAGGTAGCGGGCCAGGTCCACGTGCCGCCGGACGTGATCAACCAGCCCGGACCGCCCGGCCCGCTGGATGTTCCAGAACGTCTTCAGCGCCCGCCCGGAATCCCGGGTCTGCTCGGCGCTGCGGTGCGAGTACCAGACGTCGCCGGCGAACCCCTGCCCCGCCGGGAGGCTGAGGTAGGAGGGAATCAGCTTGTAGGTGTCCTGCAGCAGCTCGCCCTTCCGCACCATGGCACAGCTGCAGCCGATGGCTACGGCCAGCCACTTGTGCGGGTCGAGCGCGACCGAGTCGGCGCGTTCCAGCCCGGAGTACCAGTGCGCGAGCCGGGGATCGAGGACCCCGAAGCCGCCATAGGCTCCGTCCACGTGCAGCCACAGTCCCTCGTCGGAGCAGAAACTGGCCAGCTCGGCGAGCGGGTCGATGGCCCCCGTCGTCACGCTCCCGGCGTTGGCCGCGACCAGGAACGGCCGGTGCCCGGCCCGGCGGTCGGCCGCCACCGCTGACCGCAGGTCCGCCAGGTCCATCCGGAAGTCCTCGCCGACCGCTACCTTGCGGGGAGCGCCGAGCCCGAGCGTGAAGGCGGCCTTCTCCAGGCAGGAGTGGCCCTCGGCCGACATGTACATGGCGAGCCGGGGTTGCCCCGCCAGGCCCTCGGTCCTGACGTCCCAGCCGTTGGCCTTCGCACCCCAGTACCGCGCGACTTCCAGGCAGTGCCGGTTGGCATCCGACCCCCCGCCGAGCAGGACCCCGTCGCTCCCGTCCCGGGGGAAGCCGATGAGTTCCATGAGCCAGCGGACGGCGGCCTGCTCCACGTATATCGCCGAATAATTACCGCCCGCGCCGCTGGTGTTGGTAACAGCCGCGGCAAATGCCGCGAGCATGCTCAGCTTGGACGCGGCCGGATCAACAAAAGCCGCGAAACATGGATGATTCTGGCCGCGGCCGTACGGCAGCACCAGCCGGGAAAAGGTGCCGATAACCTCCTCCGGAGATGCCGCATCGGCCGGCAGGTCCATTTTCTCCAGCTCCAGCCGGACTTCGGCCGGCAAGGGCCGGTAAACCGGCTCTCGCGGAAGCTTGTCCAGATAGGCGGCAAACTCGTCGACGAGCCGGTGGCCCAGGCCGCGGAAGGTCGCCTCGTCCATGGCGAACGGCGAGAGAACAGCGCGGTAGCCGGGCGCGCTGCTGGCACCTGCGGCAAGCGATCCCATGGCTGGCAGCTCCTCTCAGCTGTCCGGAATTCCGGCACTCAAGGGCATTTGATTGACTCGCATGTGAGCGTCCCGGTGAGCGGCCATTCCCGGGGCCGGCGGCAGGTAAACAGGAGGTCTATTAATGACTTAAGCAAGTACGTGTAATGATTCGGCTTGAACGCCCCGCCCCTATACGATCCCGGATCCGGGGTATAACCCATCCGGCATCGCCGCCGCATTCCCCGCCGTCCCGCCGCTTCGCCAAAGAGAGGAATGCCCCGTGAAGGTGCGGATCAACCCGGAACTCTGCCAGGGGCACGGCCGGTGCTACGACCTGTCCCCCGGCCTGTTCGGCGACGACGACGAAGGCTACGGTCAGGTCCTCGGCGACGGCACGGTGCCGCCCGGCCTGCAGCAGCCCGCACGGCTGGCGGTGCTGAATTGCCCCGAGCACGCGATCGAGCTGAGCGAGGCGGCGCGCGGATGACGGCGGGCGGCCGATTCGCCCCCGGCGACCGGGAACGGCGCGACGGCGAGTCCCCCGGCGACCCGGAGCGCCGCGACCGCGAATCCCCCGGCGCCCGCAGCGCGGCCGTCACCGGCCCGGTGTCGGACTGGGCGACCGACTTCTCCCACCTGGAGCCGGAATGGGCCGCCGACCCCTATCCGATCCAGGACGACCTGCGGCAGCGATGCCCGATCGCCCGCACCCAGCGGTTCGGCGGCGCCTGGCTGCCCACCCGCTACGACGACGTCGCCGCGATCGCCTACGACACCGAGCGGTTCTCCTCCCGGTCGATCATCCTGAGCAACTTC
>JAIRTY010000726.1 GCA_031254715.1 Nocardiopsaceae bacterium
ACCGGCTGCCGCAGCGGGAACCGTCCAGCCCGGCCAGCTGGCCGCGGTGAGCTGCGACAGCCTCACCTACCGGTTCGGCCAGCATCTCGCCGTCGACCATGTGGACCTGCGGATCGAGACCGGCGAGACCTTCGGCCTGCTCGGGCCGAACGGGGCCGGCAAGACCACCACGATCCGGATGCTGACCACCCTGCTCAAGCCCGCGTCCGGCTCGGTCTGCGTATTCGGCACCGACGCCGCGCGCGAGCCCATGCGGGTGCGCCGGCTCATCGGCTACGTGCCGCAGCTGCTGTCCGCTGACGCCGCCCTCACCGGGCAGGAGAACGTCGAGCTGTTCGCCCGCCTGTTCGACGTGCCCCGGCGCGACCGGCGGCAGCGCGTGACCGAGGCGCTGTCGGCCATGGGCCTGACCGAGGCGGCGGGCCGCCTGGTGAAGACGTACTCGGGCGGCATGGTGCGCCGCCTCGAGCTGGCACAGGCGCTGGTCAATACTCCCCGGCTGCTGGTGCTCGACGAGCCCACGGTGGGGCTGGACCCGGTCGCACGCGCCGATGTGTGGGAGTTCATCTCCCGGCTCCGCCAGTCCGACCGCATGACGGTGCTCATGACGACCCACTACATGGATGAGGCCGCGCTGTATTGCGACCGGATCGCGCTCATGCATCGCGGCACGATCCGGGTCACCGGCTCCCCCGCCGGGCTGGAGGCGGGACTGGGAGACGGCGCCACCCTGGACGACGTGTTCCGCCACTACACCGGCGGCAGCCTGGAAACCGAGACCGAGCCTGGAGGCATCCGTGACGTCCGCCGCGCCCGGCGTACCGCCCGCCGCCTCGGCTAGCCCGGGCGGCCAGACCGCGACCCCGGCCCTGCCCGGCACCGGACGGGGCCGGCCAGGGCCGGCCCGGCTGCTCAACCGGGTCGTCACGCTGTGCTGGGTGGAGCTGCGCAAGGTCCGCCATGACCGGACCGAGCTTTACACCCGGGCGATCCAGCCGGCGCTGTGGCTGATCATCTTCGGCGAGACATTCACCCGCATCCATGCCATCGCCACTCCCGGGAAGATCCCTTACCTGGACTACCTGGCGCCCGGCATCCTCGCCCAGTCCACCCTGTTCATCGCGATCTTCTACGGCATCCAGATCATCTGGGAGCGGGACGCGGGCGTCCTCGCCAAGCTGATGGTCACCCCGACCCCCCGGGCTGCCCTGATCACCGGGAAGGCGTTCGCAGCCGGGATCCGCTCGATCGCCCAGGCGGCGGTCGTGATGGTGCTCGCCGCGCTGCTCGGGGTGACGCTCACGGTGGACCCGCTCCGGATCGCCGGCACGCTGCTGATCGTGGTACTCGGGTCGGCCTTCTTCTCCTGCCTGTCCATGAGCATCGCGGGCGTGGCGCTGAGCCGGGAACGGCTGATGGGCATCGGGCAGGCGATCACCATGCCGCTGTTCTTCAGTTCGAACGCGCTCTACCCCACCCGGCTGATGCCGGGGTGGCTGCAGGCGGTCAGCCGGGTCAACCCGCTCTCCTACGAGGTGGACGCGCTGCGGGCGCTGCTCGTGGGCCAGCCGGCCAATCTCTGGCTCGACACCGGGGTGCTGGCCGCGGCAACGGTCGCCGCTATCACGGTCTCGTCGCTGCTGCTTCCCCGGCTCGCCAAGTAGCCGGCTCGCCAGGTAACCGGCGCCGGTCGCCCGGCGTGTCCCGGGCGAACCGCACTCAACCACCAGTAATCCTGCGGGTCGGACAGATCACTATCCAGGCTTATCTTCCGATAATGATCGCCAAAGCCAAGGATAATTCCTTTCATGGTCATTCGGAGAAAAGAGCAGCCACCTTTCCTGTCAATGCGCTTGACACAAGTAATACGGCACTCCATATTGGCATCGGATCTCAGCCGCCGAAAGCAACCACGGCGCACGATCTAGTACCCCCATCCCCAAGAATGCACGGGAGGATCAATGCTGCACCTGATCGCTGGCCTCGGGCTGGTGCTTCACCTCTGCGCCCACCTGGGCGCATTCCTGGTGATTTAGTCGCCGGACGCGCAGGATGGCCCGCCCGCCGGTCACGGTGGGCGGGCCATAGCTTTCCCTACGCTCCCTGGTCTCCGGCCAGGTACCGGGCTCGTGCCGCATTCCCGACCGGGCACCCGCCGCGGGCTCCCCGGCACACCCCCGTGTCGCACAGCCGGCACATCCAGCGCGTCGCTCCCGGTCCCCTGATGAAGCTCACCAGGAGCTTTGACAGCAGTTCCCGCAGGATCTCCCGTTCTGCCCCGGACAGGCCCGACAGCGCGGCAAGCAGCACCCGTGCCCTGGCCGCGGCCCCCCGCTCGGAGGGCGCCCGCCCCGCACCGGGCAGGCCGACGGTGGTGGACCGGCCGTCCGGGCCGGAACCGCGCTCAACCTGGCCCAGCTCCGACATCCGGTCGACCAGCCGCACCGTGCCGGACGAGGTGAGCCCGAGCACCTGGCGCAGCACGTCGATGGTGGGCCGGTCGAGGAAGTGGAGCAGCGCGGACAATGCCGTCGCGGCGCTTTCCTGGCGGCCGCCCGCCTCCGTCATCGCCTCGGTCATCCGGTCGGTGAGCACCAGCGCGAGTGCGCCCAGCAGGTTGGCCGTCTGGTCAAGGCCCGGCGGCGGAAGGCCAGCGGGGCCCGGGTCAGTCAAGCTCGTAGTCGAGGCTGAAGGTCCCGCCAGGGCCGCTGGCAGCGGCGGAGGATCCGGTGCCGGTCAGCCCCGCCAGGGCGGCCGTGCCCGACCCGGGGATCACCCGCCACCTGCTGCGCGCCTCGCCGCCGTCGAAGACGCCGTCGGCGGCCATGACGCAACTGCCCTGCCTGCCCGCGATCTCGCCGGTGAACTGCTGCAGGCCGGTGAACTCGGCGGTGCCGTCGGCCCGGTAGCACATCAGCGTGTCCGAGATCAGGTCGCCCTCGAGGCCGCCGCTGAGCCGGAATCCCATCCGGGCCCTCGTGAGCTTGGCGTCGCCGCCGAGCTCCTGATAGGTGTTCTCGTCCCACGACGTGACGGTGAAGGTGCCCGCTGCCTGTGTGGCCATGCCTGCTCCTCTTCCCAAATATGTGTATGAGTCACACACTATATCTCGAGCGCAGGCCGCAGCCAGCCGGAGCCGGCCCTGGGAGCCACCGGGACGTGCCGGAATTTTCCGGAAACACATCATTTTCTGTCAGAACCATAATGTGAACGCTTTTCAGAAAGAAAACCGGCTCTAGGTCCCGTAGCTCAATTAATTGGTGGCCACTTCCGCGTCCGGCCGATAAAGTCTCAGGCGTAGCCGGCCCTTTTCCGGGGAAGAGCTTGACATCAGTAATTCACTCGTCCAGATTGCTGGCAGGTTGCTCGTCCACGCACCTGCTGGGCGGGTGGAGAACCCTCAACTATCCGGATACTCAGGGGGGAAAGAAATGCTAGGCTCGCTTCTCATTGGTCTCGGCGCCACGCTGGACCATGTCCTCGTCTTCCTGGGCGGCGTCGTCGCCGGCCTGCTGTAGGCGAGGGCGCATCCTCGCGGGGCGCGGCCGGACAGCGGCCGGGGATCCGCGGGGCATGCCCTGAGGCATGACGAGGGCCTGGCCGCACTGACGCGGACGGGCCCTCGTTGCATGCCCGGGGACATGCGGGCGGCCTCCGGCGGACCGGACCGGGCAGGGACCGGCAGGGCAGGCCCTACGATGAGACCGCCAGGTTCAGCCAGCCGAGGAAAGAGCCCCGATGCCCGAGTTCACGCCCGTCAGCTTGCTGCCGCTGGGAGAAGACAGCACGGAGTACCGCCTGCTGACCGCCGACGGGATCACCTCGCGCCAGGCGTTCGGACGAGAATTCCTCGAGGTGGAGCCGGAAGTCCTGACGCTGGTCGCCCGTGCGGGGATGCGCGATATCTCCCACCTGCTGCGTCCGGGGCACCTGCGGCAGCTCCGGGCCATCACCGAGGATCCGGAAGCCAGCCCGAACGACCGGTTCGTGGCCAGGGACCTGCTCAAGAACGCCTGCATCGCGGCCGAGGGCGTGCTGCCGATGTGCCAGGACACCGGCACCGCGATCGTCATGGGCAAGCGGGGCGGCGGGGTGCTCACCGACGGGCGGGACGAAGAGCACCTCGCACGCGGCATCTATGACGCCTACGCGCAGCTCAACCTGAGATACTCGCAGCTCGCCCCGCTGACCATGTACGAGGAGCGCAACACCGGCACCAACCTGCCCGCCCAGGTCGAGCTGTACGCCGCCCCTGGCGCCGAGTACAGGTTCCTGCTCATGGCCAAGGGCGGCGGGTCCGCCAACAAGTCGTTCCTCTACCAGCAGACCAAGGCGGTGCTGAACGAGGCGAGCATGCTCGCGTTCCTCGAGGACAAGATCCGCTCCCTCGGCACCGCCGCCTGCCCGCCCTATCACCTGGCGATCGTGGTTGGCGGCACCAGCGCCGAGTACGCGCTCAAGACCGCCAAGTACGCGTCCGCCCGGTACCTGGACACGCTGCCGACCGCCGGCTCGCCGCTCGGTCACGGCTTCCGGGACCTGGCGCTGGAGCAGCAGGTGCTGGAGCTCACCCGCAAGATCGGGATCGGCGCCCAGTTCGGCGGCAAGTACTTCTGCCATGACGTGCGAGTGATCAGGCTGCCCCGCCACGGCGCGTCCTGCCCGGTCGCGATCGCGGTCTCGTGTTCCGCCGACCGGCAGGCACTCGCCAAGATCACCCGCGACGGCGCTTTCCTGGAACGGCTGGAGACCGGCCCCGCTCAGTACCTGCCGGAGAGCGCCGCCGCCGGTACCGGCGCCGACGTGGTGAAGATCGACCTGACCCGGCCCATGAGCGAGATCAGGGCCGAGCTCTCCCGGCACCCGGTCGCCACCCGGATTTCCCTCACCGGCCCGATGGTCGTCGCGCGGGATATCGCGCACGCGAAAATCGCCGAACGGCTGTCGGCCGGTGAATCGATGCCGCAGTACCTGATCGACCATCCGGTGTACTACGCGGGCCCGGCTAAGACCCCGGCGGGCTATGCGTCCGGCTCGTTCGGCCCTACCACCGCCGGCCGCATGGATTCGTATGTTGACCGGTTCCAGGCGGCAGGCGGCTCACTGGTGATGCTCGCCAAGGGGAACCGATCGGCTGCAGTGACCGCGGCCTGCCACCGCTACGGCGGCTTCTACCTGGGCTCCATCGGCGGTGCCGCCGCGAAGCTGGCGCGGGACTCGATCACCGGGGTGGAGGTGCTCGAGTACCAGGAACTCGGGATGGAAGCCGTCTGGCGGATCGAGGTCCGCGACTTCCCGGCCTTCATCGTCGTGGACGACAAGGGCAACGACTTCTTCGCGGGGCCCGCAGGCGGCCAGCAGGTGCCGCTGAGCATCGGCCGGCGCACGAATTAACCGACACAAGCGGGATTCTCATCGTTCTCACAAGAGAAATAACACCTCGGCCGTGTAAAGTCCCGCCATGCGCTCTGTCTCCGGGGAGCAACGAGTCGTTGCAGGACGTTACCTTCTCCGCGAACGGATCGGCCGTGGCGCCATGGGCACCGTCTGGCAGGCCCGCGATCCGGTGCTGGCCCGGGATGTCGCGATCAAGCAGATCAAGGTCCCCTGCCTGCTCACGGACGAGGAGGCAGGGATCGCCAGGGAACGGACACTGCGCGAAGCCCGGGCCGCGGCTCGGCTGAATCACCCCGCGGTGGTCACCGTCTATGACGTGGTCGAGGCCGACGGGAACCTGTGGATCGTCATGGAGCTGGTACGCGCGCGCTCGCTGGAGCAGACGCTCGCCAGCGGCGGCCCGCTGCCGGTCAAGCGCGCCGCCGAGGTCGGCGCGATGGTGCTCGCCGCGCTCGGGTGCGCGCACGCGGCCGGGATCATGCACCGCGACGTCAAGCCAAGCAACGTGCTGCTCGGCCAGGACGGCCGGGCCGTGCTGACCGATTTCGGGATCGCCAGCCTGGAAGGGGATCCTGGCCTGACCCAGGCCGGGATGGTGATGGGAACTCCCGGTTTCTGCGCGCCGGAACGCATCCGGGGCGCACCGGCCAGCCCGGCTTCGGATCTGTGGTCACTGGGCGCGACCCTGTTCGCCGCGGTCGAGGGGCACAGCCCGTTCCCGCGGCGGTCCACCCCCATGGCGATCCTGGCCGCGGTGGCGACGGAGGAGGCGCCGCCGACCCGCCGGGCAGGTTCGCTCGGCCCGGTGATCGAGGCGCTGCTGTGCCGCGAGCCGGCCCGGCGGCCCGACGCGGTCACCGCCGCCCGGATGCTCGATGCGGCCAGCCGGCCGTCCCCGGACCCTGCCTTCGCCCCCGAGGCCGCGCCCGGTCAGGGCGGCCAGGCCGAGGACCCGCGTCCGGCAGCGGGCTTCCCGGCTGGCAACGGGCACCGGCCGGGAAACGCGCATGGGGCGGGCAACGGGCTCGGGGCAGGTAACGGGCTCGGGGCAGGCAGCGGGCTCCGGGCAGCCAACGGGAACGCAGCGGGCAACGGGCACCGGGCAGCCAACGGCCCGGCAGCGGAATCGTCCGCGGCCCGGCCGTTCCCCGCCGGGCCAGCGCTCCCCGGCTGGGCAGCGCCCGGAGGCCAGGGCAGGCACGCCAGCAGCCGGCCAGCTCCCGGGAGGCGCCGCCGGATCGCGGCAGGCGACTCCGGCCCAGGTTCCCGATCCGTCACCCGCGGCTCTGCCGGCAGGCTGCCCGGCCTCGGCAGGTTTCCCTGGCTGCCCTGGTCAGGCGGCTGGCCCTGGCAGGCCAGGTAAGGGCCGCACGACGCAGGCCGGGCCCGCACCGCCCCGTGAGGGTGCTTCCGCTGCCCGGTGACAGCGCTGCCGGCGACGGCGCTGCCGGCGACGGCGCTGCCCGGTGACGGCGCTGCCCGGTGACGGCGCTGCCCGGTGACGGCTGTTCCGCATCCGAGGGCGGGGCCCGCCGTGCCCCGGCCGACCCCGCCTCGCCAGCGGTCAGTAGCCCATGTAGGAACCGCCACCGCGGACAGCCGCGACTCCGGGGATATTGCTCATGGAGCCATACCTGTCGATGGCGTACCGGAACGCGGCGATCATGTTGTCGACCGGGTTCCAGATGTCGCCGTAACCGCGCAGGTGGTACGCCTTGAATGTGGGCTGTATCACCTGGGCGATGCCCTCCGACGGGGTGCCGGCCGCGGCATTCGAGTCCCAGCCGTTGTAGGCGCCCGGATCGCCGCCCGACTCGTGCCCGACGACGATGAACGCGGCGCCGGTGTCGAGCTTCGAGGCGGGGGTGCCGTTCCTCCTCATCACCAGTTCGGCGTGGCAGATCCACCAGTGCAGCTGCGACGAATGGCAGCGGCCGTGGTGGTGCCCGTGGTGGCCGTGCGACCCGTTGTTCCCGCCGTGATGGCCGCCCGCGGACTTGTGCCCGTCGTGCTGGCCCGCTGCGGACTTGTGCGCGGCCTTCTGAGGCGCGGCCGTCTGGTGCGCGGCCGTCTGGTGCGTCGCCGTCGCCTGACCAGCCGCTTGGCCAGCTGTCACCTGCCGGGCCGCGTGCTGCGGGGCGGCTGCCGGGCCGGCCGATCCATGCCTGGCCGCTGACGCGTTCGCCGCTGCCAGACCGTCCGCCAGCAACGACAGGTGGCTGGTACCGCTGCCAGCGCGGCTAGTTGACGACGGCGCGCCTGCCGCGTGATCGGGGACCTGCAGCGGGCCCGCCACCCCGACGTGCTGGGTGGTCGCGGCGGCCAGGGCAAGGCCGGCCGGCCCGCCGGCTGGCGCTGCAACGCCGATGCCGGTGAGGACGCCGATGCCCGCCGCCGCGGCCGCGACCGCGAACGTGAGCCGGGCAGGCTTCCGATAGGGGTTCCTGAGCGGGGAAAATGTCCTTGGGAGGGACAAGGTGAACCTTCGGTCGGGCGCATGGGGGTGCGCTCGCACGTCACCCGGGTCACTACCGTCGGTGATGCCGACTGGCAGAAGCGCAGAGATGGGCCGCGGTTCAAGGCGACGCATGAGAGCTGAGGACTCCACCACCCGCGCCGGGTGCTTTCGGCGGTCCACTTTGCATCAAGAGGGCGCCTTGTTTTGCCCCGAACGGGCGAATTCATGCTATGACCAGGGTCACATTTGTCAGAAATTTTTCGAACGTAAGTCCGATTCTCTAGCTATCGACTGGACGTCTTGGACGAACATGGAGACCACGGACACAGCATGTGATCCAGCCCACTGTCTAACAGTCCGTAATTTATATAGCACGAACAGTTGGTGATTTTAGTCAGACCGAATGGGGTCAGATATTCCCGTTCAGCCATTTCATGTCTCTGGGTGTTGTTCTGATTACATAGCGTAAGCGAACCCGCTGGCCAGGCCCCGCAGAGCAGTGACCGGCCCTGGAAAGCCAGCGACGGCCCTCTCGTACGAGAGGGCCGTCGCGTGTTACGGGGCCTGGCCCGGGCCGTCCGCGGGACGCCCGGCGCCGGCTCAGTACCAGCCGGTGGCGGATTCGTGCGACATGGCACCGCAGGGAGAGCCGTAGAGCTGCTTGATGTAGCCCAGGCCCCACCGGATCTGGGTGGCCGCGCTGGTCTGCCAGTCAGCGCCAGCGCTCGCCATCTTCGACCCGGGCAGGGCCTGCGGGATGCCGTAGGCGCCGGTGCTCGGGTTGGTGGCGGTCACGCTCCAGCCGCTCTCATGCCCCCAGAGCGAGTCGAGGCACCCGAACTGGCTGGCTGACCATCCGAACGAGCCCAGCATCGACATGGCGATCTGCTGCGCCGAGCCGGACGGCTGGGCGGCCGCAACCGGCTGCGGCTGCGCACTCGCCGCCTGGGCGTCCGCGCGGGCCGCCGCCCGGGCAGCAGCCCGGCGCCGCTCGGCCCGGCGAGCTGCCGCTACCCGGGCGGCCATGGCGCGGGCCGCTTGCCGCTCCACCGCGTCATGCGTCGCTTGCTGCGCGGTCCTGGGGTACCTGGCCGCCCGCGCGAGCCCGGCCGACTGCTGCGGCGTCAGCCGCGTGCCGTAGTCGGCGAATGCCGTGCCGGGCACCCGGCCCGACGGCGAGGCCGCCGCCACGCCCGATGCCACCGCCACAGCTGCGGTCACGGTCGCGCCGGCTATGGCAAGGGTCATCCTGGACGGTTTGCGGTTGAGGTCTCGGAACTGAGACAAGATGGACCTTTGGTCGGGCGCGCGATGCGCGCTCGGCTTTCACCCGGGGCTGCCTGCCGACAACAATGGCGAGCGAGGCAGGTGCGCAGATGTGCCGCGGGTCAGGGCGGCGCGTCGCGGGAGGCGACCATCGGGCGCAGCGGGTGCTTCCGGCGATCCACCCTGCATTGGGCCGGCAGCAGATAGCGCAAAAAAGGCCCCGAAAATGGTATGACGTAAATCACATGGCCTGGCCTGAATCGCAACGCCCGGCCAGATGAGTCAATTGTACTGGGCAAATGCCTGGAAGATACCGGGCACGCAACGCTACGTGAGCTAGATCACATTATCACGTGAATCCGGGGCGGGAACTACTCTGAGCAACAATTTCCGCCGCCGGCGAAACCGGTTGCCTACCGCTGGTGATCCCTATCCCGCCTCCGGCAAGCGCCGCCGGTCACGCTCTATCACGCTTAGTAATAGCTATGAGCTTGCCAGAAGGACCAGGCACTGCACGGGTCGCCATACGTCGATTGGATATAGCCGAGTCCCCACTTGATCTGCGTTGTCGGGTTGGTCTGCCAGTCAGCTCCGGCAGTGGCCATCTTTGAGCCAGGCAGGGCCTGCGGGATTCCGTAAGCGCCGCTGGCATTCTCGGCGTTATACCGCCAACCGCTCTCGTGGGTCCAGATGTTGTCAAGGCAGCTGAAGTACGTTTTCGGGTTCCATCCGAAAGACGACAGCATGTTATAGGCGATGGATTGCGCGGTCCCCGGGCTGGGCGGCGGAGCCGCGGCCACCGACGCCGCCCCGGACCCCGACGACCCCGATGATCCTGACCCGGAAGCCGACTGGGCCGGCCGCTTGGCGACCTTGGGCGAGCCCACCAGACGCATGGAACGGGAGGCGGCATCCGTCTCAATCATCTGCTGGCGCTGCTGCTCGAGAACGGCCATCGCGCGGCCGTTCGTCAGCGCCGTGGCGGCGATCGCCGCTCCCGGGCTGTGACCGGGCCGGAGAATTACCAGGTAGCCAGCGACGGCTAGGCCCGCCACCGCGCTTGCCGTGGCGATCGTGGCCGCAGCCGGGAAAAGAAAGCCCTTCCGGGGCGATGGACGCCGCTTGCCGGGGCTACGCCTCCGGTGTTGTGACAATGCGGTCCTTCCGTCGGCCAAACACGCCGGGGCCGCTCCGCTCCGACATGCGGGCCGCTGCGGGTCAGGGCAGCGCGCCGCGCAACGGTGGACAGCCCGCCCGGCCGCCGCGCTAGTTTGCGTAAAGCCCGACAAAGCGATCCAGCACCGTCGGCGACACACTGCCAGAACCGCCACCGCGATTCCCGGGATTCTGCTGAAAAAGCTGTGTCGCTAAGGCCACCAGTCTCGTGACGCAGGCCTGTTAATTGCGGCACTCACCGTGACAATCACCAGTTACAGGCCCGGCTATAGCTGTGACCACAGGTTGCCGGGCCGGTCCCGCGCGACACGCGGGCAAACCGGTGTTAGCACCCTGGGGGCTATCCATAGAGATCGTGGCCGGAGCGAGCGGAGGCGGGCTATCCGACCGCGGCCTGGCGAGACGGTGACGAAACCGGTGCCGCCGGCAGGCCGGCATTCCAGGGGACGTCGGCCCACACCAGGCGTCCGTGCTCGCCGCCACGGACCCCGGTACGGACAGCGAGCCCGTGCACCAGCATCAGGCCGCGGCCGTACTCCTCCAGCGGATCGTCGATCATCCTGGGCTCGGTAGCTGCCCCCCGGTCGGCCACGGCCACCCGGATCACCGGGCCATGGCAGGTGACCTCTATCCCGAAGCAGCCCCCCTGGCCGCTCGCCGTGTGCCGGACGGCATTCGCGCTCAGTTCCGTGGCGACACTGATCACGTCATCGCGCGCGGAGCAGTCCGGCAGCAGCCCGGCCAGCCACCGGCGCAGCTTGCCGATCTCACGTTCTTCGCCCGGCAGGATCCGGCGCCACCGCCGGCCGGGCGCAGGCTGTCCCGTCATCCCTGGTAAGCCGCAAGCGGTCCCGACGGCACTGTCAGCAGGCATCTGGCCCCTTCGGCTGTACCGGCACCGGTTGCGTTCAACCCGCGGGTTCGGTCTTCCCGGAGATCAATACAGTTCAGAATATACGAACGTTCCGATTATGGATTGGTACGAGGTGGGTCCGCAACGGATTCGTCATTCCCGGGATGGGACGGCCGGCCTGCCTGGGCAACGGCTGCTCAGGCAGGCCGGAGTGGCCTGGAGATAGGCGAGCGAGTGCGCTGGCCAGCGGCGTGCAGCCGCCCGTGGCCCTCGCCGCAGGTGCGCGGCCGCAGGCAGGCGCGAGCCGCGGGGACCTGAGCTAGTCCTCGGGCAGCTCGGTGGCGGCGCTCGTCATGAGCTCAAGGCTGTCATTGGGTGACAGTGCCGCCTCCCGCAGCCGGCAGAAGAGCTTCAGGTAGGGATCAACCTCACCAGGTTCGGTGAGGATCAGGTCGGAGGTGACCGTGTCGACGGCGACCACGGTCGGGTCTCCGGAGCCGACGTAGGTATAAACCGAGAACGTGCACCGCGGGACGCTGTAGCCCTCGATGCGGGCGTCCCCCGGCAGCACCCGCAGGACCACGTTCGGGTCGCTGTTGGCGGTGGTGGACAGGTGGTAGAGCTGCTTCTTCACCACGTCCGGCGGGGCCGCGAGACGGCGGACCGCCAGCTCGTCCACGATGACCTCATACTTGGGGGCGCCCGGGCGGCGCAGCATCCGCTGCCGGCCCGAGTTGCCGGCCAGCACGCCGTCGATCGTGAAGGACGGCGCACCGAGCGTGGCCTCGGCGTCGGAGCGCGCCCGCACGAAGTCGGGGACCTGCAGCAGCCCCGGCACGAACGTCTGCTGGTACTCCTGGATGGTCGTGGCCCCGGCCTCCAGGTTCGCGTACAGGGCCTGCCGGTCCCCCATCCCCCGGGTGGTCTCCCACCAGCCGCGCTCGCCCGCTTCCCGGGCGATGGTCATGATCTCCGTCCACCGCGGCCCATCCACGTCCAGGGCGTCCAGGATCTTCATGACGTCCGCCTGGTCCACGATGTGGCCATTCTCGAGCCGGGAGATCTGGGCGCGTGACTCCCCGATCTGCTTGGCGAGCTGCTCGTGCGTCATCCCCGCCTCGCCACGCAGCGCCCGCAGTTCTGCCGCAAGCCGCAGCTTCCGCACAAATGGGCTAATCATCGGCTAGCTCCCGACCAGCGGCACAGTGCGGCCCCGCGCAGCAGTACTCGGCCTCCCAGACCATCCCAAGTATGGATGTGCGCCATACCAGAGACAAGGACCATGCGCGATCCCGGGCAGTGCCCGAAATGGCGCCGGACAGGCGCAGGGCGTGCCCTGCGGGGACCCGGCTCGCGGCCGGGATCCCGCTGGACACGCCCTAACCGTAAAGACCGGTCAGAGGCCGGCCTCACCAGCCCTGACCGCGCGCAGGAACTCCTGCCACCGGTCGCCGGTGAACTCCAGGACCGGACCGCAGCCTTCCTGCTTGGAGTCACGGACACCGACCATACCCCGGCCGGCCGCAACCTCCACGCAGTTCGCACTGCTGTTGCTGTAGGTCGACTTGCGCCAGCCCGCGTACTTGTCCTCGGCCATCATGACGCTTCCTCTCGACTGTACGGAGTCCTCGCTGGCGACGGCCCCGCCAACCATCGCAGCGCTACGTACGCAACTCCCAATCATCCATGAACCCTTAACTGGACGATTGATTGTACTGTACAGAACTTCGCATGTTCAGGATGGCTGTATGGCATGGAAAGTTTGGCAAACCAGGCTTCTGGAGATCGCCGCTCCCTGGATCAGGGCACGTGGCAGGGCCGATACCGGATGACTTCGGATGGTCCAGTTGCTTGGGGCGCCGGGACGGCGGGATAATCGGCGCAATCCCCTTCTCGGACCGCAGCGAAAGCAGCGAAGCTCGTCCGCGACTAGGAAGGCGCACAGTGACCGACCCAGGATCCGCCCCTGGTCTCGAGCGCGAGCCGTGGCCCGAGATTGACACCAACGTTCCCCACGTGTCGCGCGTGTACGACTACCTGCTCGGGGGGAAGGCCAACTTCGCGGTGGACCGGAAGGCCGCGCAGCGGGCGTACGAGGCGTGGCCCGGCGGCCTGGACGCGGTCAAGGCCGACGTCCGGGCGCACCGGGCGCTGCTCGGCCGGGTAGTCCGCTACCTGGTCACAGAGGCCGGAGTCCGCCAGTTCCTCGACATCGGCACCGGCATCCCGAAGCAGGACAACGTCCAC
>JAIRTY010000771.1 GCA_031254715.1 Nocardiopsaceae bacterium
CTGGATCTTCCCTGTCACGCCCGGCGCTAACGGCTCGGTATACGTGGCCTTCCAGTTCCAGTACGAGATGTGGCGGCCGCTGTACTGGTTCGAGAACGGCGTCCGGCCGGTGGAGACGCCGAGCATGAGCGTGGCGAACGAGCCGAAGTGGACCAACGGCGACAAGACCGTCACGTTGACCCTGAAGTCCTGGAAGTGGTCCGACGGCCAGCCGATCACCTCGAAGGACGCGGAGTTCTACATCGACATGGTGAAGGCCGCGGTCAAGGAAAGCCCGGCCAACTGGGACCAGTACAGCCCGGGGCTGGGCATCCCGGACGCGATCGCCAGCATGTCCACGCCGGACTCGCACACGCTGGTGATCAACCTCAAGTCGGCGGTCAATCCGACCTGGTTCGTCGAGGACAGCCTCGTGAATGTCAGTCCACTGCCGTCCCACGTCTGGGCCAAGGCCTCGGCGAACGGCCCGACGCTTGACTTCACCAACCCGGCGAACGCGAAGAAGATCTTCGACTTCCTCGCCGCGCAGTCGAAGTCGACGAAGACCTACGCGAGCAACCCGCTGTGGCAGACTGTGGACGGGCCCTACAAGCTGACGTCGTTCAACAACACGAACAATGCGTTCTCCATGACCCCCAACATGGCCTACAGCGGCCCGGCCCTGCCGGGCGGGATGAAGAACGCCTCCAAGCTCCAGGCCGTGCCGTTCACCTCGGACACCGCCGAGTTCAACGCGGTCAAGTCCGGCGCCGTGGACTGGGGTTACATACCGCTCCCCGACCTGCCCCAGCTCAGCTCGGTGAAGACGAAGTACAATGTGTTCGGCTACCCGGCTTTCGGTTTCGAGTACGTGGCCTACAACTTCAAGGACAAGACCGGGCACTTCGACAGCATCATCAAGCAGCTGTACATCCGGCAGGCCATGGCGCACCTGCAGGACGAGGCCGGCTACATCAAGGCCTTCTTCCACGGCGCGGGCGGCCAGAGCTACGGTCCGGTGCCGTCGATCCCGGCCACTCCGTTCACCCCGTCCAACGCGCTCACGTCGCCGTACCCGTTCAGCGTCGCGGCGGCCGTCAAGCTGCTGAAGGACCACGGCTGGACCGTGACACCGGGCGGCACCGACGTGTGCAAGAACGCCGGCTCCGGGCCGACCCAGTGCGGGGCGGGCATCCCGGCTGGCACCAAGCTGGCCTGGAACCTGATCTACAACTCCGGCACGCAGATCATCACCCAGCAGGTCACCGACCTGGTGTCGCAGGCGAAGAAGGCCGGCATCACGATCTCGCTGAAGTCCGACAACTTCAACCACATGATCGCGACCTACAACGACCCGAGCTCGCCGAAGACCATCAACGACTGGGCGATGGAGGACTTCGGCGGGTTCAGCATCGCCACCTATCCGACGATGAACGAGATCTTCAACACCCCGGGTACGTTCAACATCGGCGGGTACGCGGACCCGAAGGCCGACACGCTGATCAAGGCCTCCACGACCAGCAGCGACCCGAGCGCCGTGAAGAACGAGGCTGCTTACCTCACGCAGCAGCAGCCGAGCCTGTTCCAGCCGAACCCGGACAACATCGTGGCGGCCTGGAAGAAGACAATCTCCGGTCAGCCCGCGTCGTTCCAGTCCACCACCCAGTACCAGCTCAACCCCGAGTTCTGGTACGTCAAGAAGTAGCCGCGGCAGCGGCCTGGCCCGGCGGTCCTGACCGCCGGGCCAGGCCAGGCTGGACGTCCCCGGCCCGCGGTGTTACACACGAGGCCAGGGGCGCCATCGCAGTCGTGCCCGCGCGGTCTGTCGTGAGAGAGGACAGCAGGCGGTGACCCTCTACCTGCTCCGCCGGATCGGGACCTCCATCGTGGTCGTCCTCGGCGTCTCGTTCTTCATCTTCTTCCTGCTGCACCTGATCTACCCGTCGCCCGCGGTGGACGTGCTCGGCCCCAAGGCGAGCCCGCCTGCCATCGCGGCCTGGAACCACGACCACGGCTTCGACCGGCCGTGGATCATGCAGTACCTGCACTACCTCAACAACCTGGTGCACGGGAACTTCGGCTACTCCTACAAGACCAACCAGAGCGTCATCTCGCTGTTCGGCGAGGTCTGGGCGCGCAGCGCCTACCTGTCCGGGATGTCGCTGCTGTTCGCGGTGGTGATCGCGTTGCCGCTGGGCATCTACCAGGCGGCCAGGCGCAACACCATCGGCGACAACGTGGTGACCACGGTGGCCTTCGTCACCTACGCGATGCCGGTGTTCATGCTCGGGCTGATCCTCATCCAGGTGCTGGCGCTGTCGTTCTCCGTGTTCAACTACGAGGGGAGCCAGTCCACGAGCGTGTTCGGGGTGATGGGGGACTGGCACTCGATGACGCTGCCGATCGCCACCCTGACCGGGATCAGCGTGGCGGGCTTCTCCCGCTACATGCGCTCAAGCTCGATGGACGCGCTGGCGCAGGACTACATCAAGGTCGCGCGCGCGAAGGGGCTGCCGGAACGGCTGGTGCTGTCCCGGCACCTGGTCCGGAACGCGAGCCTGCCGATGGTGACCCTGATCGGGCTGTCCATTCCCACGCTGCTGGCGGGGAACCTGATCACCGAGACGCTGTTCAACTACCGCGGCCTCGGGCTGCTGTTCTACCAGGCCCTGCAGAACGTCGACTACAACGTGCTGCTGGCCTACACCTTGCTCGGGGCGGTGCTCACGGTCGTGGGCAACCTGATCGCCGACATCGCGCTGACCGCCGCCGACCCGCGGATCCGGCTGGCCTGAGACACGAGGAGATCCCCCAGTGTCCACGAACATCACTTCCTCCCTGACCCCGCTCGACGTCGCACGCGCCCCCGAGGGCGGCGAGGTCGGCCCGGTCGCCACCGGCTGGCGACTGGCCGTCCGCGAGTTCGCCGCGAACCGGCTGGCGGTGATCGGGGTGGGGATCATCGTGTTCTTCGTCCTGTTCTGCTTTGCCGGGCCGCTGGTTTACCACGGCAATACGGTCAGCACCGACCTGCTGAGCACCAACCTGGCGCCGAGCGCCGGGCACCCGCTCGGTACCACCGACGTCGGGTTCGACGAGCTGGCGCTGCTGATGAAGGGCGGCCAGGCGGCGCTGGAGGTGGGCTTCTTCGCGGCGGCCGTGGCGATCGTTATCGGCGCGCTGTGGGGGGCGGTGGCTGGGCTGGCCGGCGGGTTCCTCGACTCGGTGATGATGCGGGTGGTGGACGTCTTCCTGTCCATTCCGTTCCTGTTCATCGTGCTGATCGTGGCCATCAAGTACGGCGCGTCTGTGCTCGGCCTGAGCCTCATCATCGGCGCCTTCACCTGGCTCGTCCCGGCGCGGCTGGTCCGGGGTGAGGTGCTCACGCTCCGGGTCAGGGACTTCGTCGCGGCGGCGCGCACGGCCGGGGCCGGCCAGTGGCGGCTGATCCGCCGGCACCTGATCCCGAACGCGCTCGGAGTCATGATCGTCAACGTCACGTTCAACGTGGCGGACGCCATCCTCGCGGTGGCCGCCCTCGGGT
>JAIRTY010000794.1 GCA_031254715.1 Nocardiopsaceae bacterium
CGCAGCCGGCGGGCGTACCGCATCCCGTCGGTCCGCAGCCGCGACCGCAGGAACCACCGGTGGTACTCCAGCGCCGAGTGCGCCACCGACGGGATGCGCATCGCGGCCCGGTACCTGCGCTCGGTGTCCGGGTCCGGCCAGCCAGGCCCGGACCACGCCTGCAGCATCTGCCCGACCTGCTGCGCGTCCCTGGCGACCAGCCGCCGCTCTGGCAGCGACGGCAGCTGGAAGCCGAGCGCGTAGCCGCCGGGAGCGCTCCGCCGCAGCGGGCTGGTGAGCATCGCGTTCCGCATCCGGAGCGGGTGCGCCACCGAGACGATCGCCAGCCGCCGCACCACCTTCGGGAAGTACGCCGCCATCGTCCAGGCGACCAGCCCGCCCCAGTCGTGCCCGACCACCACCGCGTTGGCCTCGCCCAGCGCCCGGATCAGCCCGGCCGCGTCCGAGGCCGCCGTCACCAGGTCGTATCCGCGGGGCGGCTTGTCGCTGCCGCCGTACCCGCGCAGGTCGGCGGCGACCGCCCGGTACCCGGCCGCGGACAGGGACGCCAGCTGCTCCCGCCACGACCACCAGAACTGCGGGAACCCGTGCAGCATCAGCACCAGCGGGCCCTCGCCGCTCTGGGCCACGTGAAAGCGGGTCCCGTTGGCCGTGACCGGCCGGTGCGCCCAGGGCCCCGGGATGTAGACCGCTGACTCCCCGGTTGCCGGCACTGGCTCAGCCTGCCGCGGCTGGCGAAGGCGCGGCCGCCTCCTCGTCCCGGCGCAGCAGGGCGAGGCCGGCGTGGACCGACGCCCTGGTCCGCCGCAGGCCGCTGATCCCGCGCACCTTGAGCACCACGATGAGCACCGCCAGGCCGGCCAGCAGCACGCATGCCCCGGCCACGATCAGGAACGCGGCCCATGACCAGATGCCGAGCGTGATCAGCCCGTAGGCGAGGGCGAAGCACAGCAGCACGAGTACCAGGCAGCCGGCGAAGGCACCGATCCCCAGCAGCGCGCTGGCGAGTCCCAGCCGGCGGATGTCGGCGCGAAGCTCCAGCTTCGCCAGCTCGACCTCGCACCGCACCAGCCGGGTAAGATCCTTGACGGCCAGCGACACCAGTCCGCCGACCGACTGCCCGCCGTCGCCCCCCTGGGCCGGCGCGGCCTCCGGCTCGGCCATGACATTCCCTCCCGTCCGTGGTGAGCGTCCTCGCACCCGCCGCGATCACCTGGACATCAGGTCGTGTCCTGACCTTCAGCCCGCCGCGCGCCCGCCTCGATGCAGGGAACCCACCCTAGTGTGGCGCATGTTTGTACGGGCGCCCGCGAGCGGGATGACCCGGCGGTCCGGGGGATCGTCCCCTGGCCGCCCGGCACGCCCGCGCACGGCTTCGCCGCATCCCCCGCGCCCGGCAGGAAATCCTACGCGATCAGCGGTTGGCGGGTGCGTTCGCGGGCGGGCACGGGCCGGGCCCGGGAAGCCCGGACAGGTGGCCGGCCCGGGAAACCGGAGCGCCGCCGGGCTGCCGCCGCCCCGGCACAGCGAACGGCGCCCCGCGCGGGGCGCCGTTGCCTGGCATGTCAGGCCGGGTTACCAAGCGTGCACCTCAACTGCCGGCCAGTCCGGCCCGGCGCGGACTTGTCAGTGCCTGCCCGCCGGCCGGTACCGTAGCTGGCTCGGTTCGCCTCCCGCGGCTGGTCGCGCGTGGGTGCCCGGTTGCCATGCCTTCCTTGACACCTTTCTACGCCGGACCGCCGCGGAAGCAAAGACCCTCGCGTGACCGATTCGTGATCCCGATTGGTCCGGCCCGCCCGGGCGGGCACACGAGGTGAAGGCCAGGATCGGCCAGCCGCGCTCGCGGGCGACCCGCCGCAGCGCCCGGTCCGGGTTGACCACCCGCGGGTGCCCCACGACCTCCAGCATCGGCAGGTCGGTAACCGAGTCGCTGTAGGCGTAGCAGTCGGTGAGCCGGTACCCGCGCTCCGCCGCCAGTTCCCTGATCAATTCGGCCTTCGTCTCACCGTAGGCGTAGCAGGAGATCCGGCCGGTGTAGCAGCCGCCGCTTACCTCCATCCGGGTGGCGATCACCGACGAGGCGCCCAGCATCGCCCCGATCGGCCCCACCATCTCCTGGCCCGAGGTGCTCACGATCACCACGTCCCTGCCCGCCCCCAGATGGTCCCGGAGCAGCGCCCTGGCCTCGGCATAGATATGAGGAATGATCAGCTCGTCCAGGTGGCGGGTGACGATCTCGGCCACCCGCTCGGCCTGCCACCCCTGGGACAGCCGGCTCACCTGCTCGCGCACCTTCTCCATCCGCCGGTGGTTGGCGCCGCCGACCCGGAACACGAGCTGTGCCAGCGCGCCGCGGGCCGCATCGGCCACGCTGATCAGCCCGTACCGGTAGAACGAGGGGCCGTACACGAGCGTGCTCGACTTCGAGATAATGGTCTTGTCCAGGTCAAAGAACGCGGCTGCGGACATGTTGGTCTCGACGGGACTAGCCACGATCAGGCAGCATAGGGGCTAAAGGCGGCAACCTATGGCATCCCCGCGTGACCGGTTGGTAACTTGGTCCTAGCGCTAAGCTTTACTGGATGCCGGTAGATTTCGCACCGCGAAATTTACCGTGCGGCGACCCCCGCTCTCCCCCCCGGCGGGGGTCGCCCCCTCTTTGCAACCGGTTGCGGTCGCGCTGACCGTCGTGACCAGCACCTCTTCCAGGAGCGTGAGGGCGCCGGACTTGGACAGCGGGTGGTTGCCGTTGCCGCA
>JAIRTY010000801.1 GCA_031254715.1 Nocardiopsaceae bacterium
GACCAGGTCTCGGCGGGCGCCGGCGCGGCCCGAGGCCCTGCTGACGGCAGCGGCGGGGCCGATGGGCCGAGGTGAGCGGCGGCCTCGCACCCTGCGCCTGGTCAGCACCTGGCATGCTAGAGCTGGAGGCGCCAGGAATGACCCAGCAGTATCTCATCGGGGAGCTGTCAGCACATCTCGGTCAGCTGGAAGCCGCTGCCGCCAGGGACGCGGCGCCGGACGTGGCGCAGCTGCGGCATGAGGCCGAGGACGGCCCGCTAACTGGCCTGGGCACCGTCGCGGTGCGGGCGCTGGCGCTGGCAGATGGGCTGTGCTGGCAGTCGCTGGCACGCGGGGACACGGCCGCCTTCTCCCGGCAGGCTGAGATATCAGCGGACCTGCGCCAGTTCGGCGTCTGCGCCAGGCTGCTCCCCGACAGCTAGCACGCGACACCGCAGTCCTCCTGTTGTAGCGTCGGGATTGAGCGCGGCGGAGGGGCTCGCCCACACTGCGATCGTCGCCAACGGTCCCTACCCGAGAACTGGGTAGGTGACGTATGTCCTGCCTGACCGCGGGACGTTAGCCGTGCGCGCCGATGGCGCGGAGCCCCCGGCCCCTGTCTGCGGGTGCCGCGGCTCCGGCTATGCCCCGGGCTTGAGCGAAGACACCAGCAGGCTCGCGCACATGTACGCGTGCGAGGGACTGTCCACATACCGGATCGCCGACCTCACCGGCCTGGACCGGCAGCGTGTCACCCGCCTGCTCCGGCGGGCAGGCGTGCCGTTGCGGCCGCGGGGGGCGGGCGGAAGCCGCCCGGAGCGCCGCCGGGACGATCCGCCGGACCTGCCCCGCCTGCTCGCTGACCTGTACGTGGCTCGGCGCTTCACCATCGCGCAGGCCGCGGCGGTGCTGGGGATCCCGGCCCGGACCGTGCGTGACCGGCTGCGGCGGTACGGCATCCGTTCCCGCACTCGCGGGGGCTGGCAGCGGGAGGACCGCCTGGTGATCCCGGCGGGCCCGCTGGCCGACCTGTACTGCCGGGACGGCCTGTCGGCCGACGACATCGGCCGCAAGTTCGACGCATCGCGCCGGGTGGTCCTGCGCAGTGCCCACGAGCTCAGGCTGCCCGTCCGGACCGGCGGGACCGTGCCCGTCCCTGGCCCGGACGAGATCGAGCTGATCACCGCGCTGTACGCGGATGAGCTGGTCGGCGTCGCACTGGCTGAGCACGGCATCCAGCCGGTACCGGCGGGCGGGCCGATCTGGGAGCGGTTCCCCGACCCGGTCCCGCTCACCCGGCGGCTGGTTGACGACCTCTACTGGCGCTGCGGGCTCGGGCTCGTGCACGTCGAGCTGCTCACCGGGCAGCCAGCGGCGACCGTGCGGCATTTCATGCGCCGCACCGGGATCCCTTCCCGTCATCCCGGGGGGCGCTCGCCGTTCCTGCGGCGATGGCGGAACGGATCTCCCGCGGCGGATCCCCCGCCCCGGGATGTGCCGCCATCCCGGGAAGAGCAGCGGCCCGGCACGCCCGGCTCCGGCTCTGCGCCGGCGTGAATCGCGCCGGCCGCGGTGGCGTGCGTGACTGCTGGTGCGTGGCCGGCGAAGCTGGGGTCATGAACGAGACGCCTGCCCGGAGGCTGGTGCTGCTCCGGCATGCCAAGTCGGCCTGGCCCGACGTGCCGGACCGGGAGCGGCCGCTGGCCAAGCGCGGGCAGCGCGATGCCCCGGCTGCCGGGCGCTGGCTGCGGGAGGCGGGCTGCGTCCCTGACCGGGTGCTGTGCTCCCCGGCCCGGCGGGCGATGGAGACCTGGGAACTAGCGGCCGGCGAACTCGGCGCCAGCCCGCCGGTCACCGTCGAGGGACGGGTGTACAACGCGTCGGTGCCGGAACTGCTGGACGTGATCCGCGCGGTCCCGGCCGGGATCAGGACGCTGCTGCTGGTGGGGCACGACCCGGCCATCCAGGGCGTGGCTCTCACCCTCGCGGGCGGCGCGGACGGAGCCGGCCGGCCGCCCGGCGACCCGGACGCCTCGGCCGCTGAGGCGATCGACCGGATGAGTGCCAAGTTCCCCACGGCAGCGATCGCGGTGCTGGAACTGGCTGGGACCTGGCGCCAGCTCGGGCCCGGGCAGGCCCGGCTGGCCCGGTTCGTGGTCCCCCGCGACATCCCTCATTGAGCCTGGCCGCCCTGCCCGGCCCCGGCCGCCAGGCGCCTGCGGACCAGCAGGATCAGCGGGATCGCCGCCAGCTCGCTGGCCACGCAGAACACGATCAGGCCGGTGACCGAGACCTCGATGAGCACGCCGATCACCAGGCTGCCGAGCACCCAGGCCGTGCCGTACATGCCGGTGAACAGCCCGTAGGCGAAGGCCCGCCGGTCCGGTGAGACCATCGGCGCCACGGCCGCCGGGATCAGCGACTCCTGCACCCCCATACCGAGCCCCCAGAGCGCCATGCCCGCCAGGACCGGCCAGAACCCGCCCAGGAACACCAGCGGCGCGTACCCAGCGGTGACAACCGTGAGCGGGACCAGCACGCCGATCCCGGCCCGGTCGAACACCCGGCCGAGGGCGAGCGACCCGCCGCCGCTGACGGCCATCGCGATCGCGTAGAGGACCGGCGTGAGCGCGGGGGACACGGCGCCCGCGTGCTGGAAGTGGTAGGCGATCAGCGGGAAGTCGGCAAAGCCCGCCCCGGCCAGCGCGGCTCCCGCCAGGTACAGCCAGAAGACGCGGGGCAGCCGCGCGGTCGTCGCAGCCGGGGGCCCTCCCCCCGCCAGTCCCTGCGGCCGCGGATAGAGCAGCCGGACCACGCCCAGCAGCGACAGCATGATCATCGCCGGGATCGCCAGCGACGCGAACGCGATCCGGTAGTCATGCCTGGTCAGTGTCAGGACGAGGGCGATGGCCAGCGGCCCGAACAGGGCGCCAAACTGGTCCAGCGCCTCATGCACCCCGAACGCCCAGCCGTAGCCCATCTCGGTGGCGGCGTGCGAGAGCATGGCGTCCCTGGGCGGGTTGCGGATTCCCTTGCCGATCCGCTCGGCGATGATCAGCAGCGCCGCGACCTGCCAGTTCCCGGCCAGCGCGAGCAGCGGGACGACCGACATCTGGAGCACGTAGCCGCCGATCGTGATCGGCCAGTACCTCCCGGTCCGGTCGGCCCCCGGGCCGGACAGCAGCCGCATGTTGTAGCCGAGGAACTCACCCAGGCCGCTGATAACGCTGATCGCGAGCGCCCCGGCGCCCAGCATCCCGAGGAAGGGCCCCGTGATGCTGCGCGAGCCCTCGTAGGTGAAGTCAGCGAAGAAGCTCACCACCCCGACCATCAGCACGAACTTCATGGCCGGGGATGCCGCCCTGATCCGCCGCGGCACCTTCACCGGCTTCCCCACGGCCGTAGCTGCCCGGGCGCACCCGGAGGCGGGCAGCCCCCGTAGACGCTTCCGTCCAGGAACGCCGCCGCCCGCAGCCAGGCAGCCGCCTCCGGGCCCTGGCTCTCGGCCCGGAACTGCCAGGTGCTCTTGCGGAAGGCTTCGGCGAGCTCAGCGAGCAGAACGCCGGCCTGCCGGCCAGCGAGTTCCGCTGCCAGCCGGCCGGGACCCCGCTCGGCCGCTCTCACGGCGAGCACATGCCGGACGCACAGCAGCGGCGAGGTTCCGCCGGGCGGCGTCCGCCCGGAGCGCTGGCGCTGTTCCAACTGGGCCGCCCGCTGCCCGTCCCGGCACGCAGGGCAGGCGATCGCGGCAG
>JAIRTY010000009.1 GCA_031254715.1 Nocardiopsaceae bacterium
ACCACGCCGCCGGCCACGGCGCTGACGACGACCCCGCCGGTGTAGATCAGGATCAGGATCAGCAGCCCCTGCTTCGGATGCGGGTAGTGCACGGCGTCGCGCAGGAAGTACAGCAGGTAGAGGGTCCCCATGGCGACCGACAGGGCGGCCAGGAAGCGGGTGACCCAGGCCCAGGCGAAGTCCGGGTGCTCGCGCGGGCTGACCCAGAAGGAGCCCGCCAGCTCGCGCCAGGACAGCGGCGGCCGGTGCTCGCGCGCCAGCGGATGGTCGCCGGTCAGCAGCGCGAACGGCAGCGCCAGGCCCACCAGCAGGGCCGCGATCACCAGGTAGCCGCTCACCAGGCCGGTGAACACGTCGACCACCAGCACGGTGCCGGTCACCAGGCCGAGCGCATGCGGCATTCCCGCCCAGCCGGCCACCCGCGCTCGCTGGTTCACCGGCACCCGGTCCGGGATCGCGGCGCTGAGGCTGGCGTACTCGCCGTTCTGGAAAATGCAGAACACGACCCACAGCGCGACAACGCCGGCCACCGACTTCTGCACCGCCAGCACGGCCAGGCTCAGGCAAGCGAGCAGCGCCATCCCCAGCGTCCACCGGTGGCGCCTGCCGCGCAGCCGGCCCAGCCCGAAGGTATCGGTCGTGCGGTCAGACAGCACCCCGGCCAGCGGCGTGGCCAGCCCGGAGGCGAGGGCGCCCAGCCCGGTCACCACCGCGAGCGCGGCGATCTTGTGCCGGGGAGTGATGTCCTGCAACTGGATGGGCAGGAGTACCTGCAACGGCGTGTTGACGGCCATCCACATGCCGAGGCTTGCGAGGCTCAGGCCGGCGATCCAGCTCCGCCGGACATGCAGGGCGGGCTCGGAGAGTGCGAGGGGTGCCGCCCGCGCCGCCTCGGCTGCCTGGTCGGTCAACTCAGCTCCTGGCCAGCGGTGGGAATATGCACGGATCATGCCCTGTCTTGGCCGGAAATGGTAGAGCCCGCCCGGCTACCCTCCAGGTGGCCGGCTGACCAGCTGGGTGGCGCGGACGGCGGCGGCGAGCGCGTCGGCGTTGCCGGTGCGCGCGTAGACGTCGGCTGCGGTGTCCGCGAACTTGATCACGTGCTCGTCGCCATGATCGACGGCCCGGGGCGAAGATCCCCGCAAGCGCAGGCAAGCGCATTCACCCGTTCATATTCGGTATCGATCAGCGTCTCGAACCGGCGCAGCACGACCGGTTCTGCCAGGTGGCCGCCCACCGCGCGGATGATGGTCACGAGAAGAGCTCGAACGGCTCGTCTATTTCCCGGCCCGCCAGGAACGGGGCGAGCAGCACGGGGAGCTGGCCGGGGTAGAAGCGCTCGCGGCTGCCGAGCACCTCCGGCACCGGCCACCAGCGGTAGCCGAAGTAGTCCTCCTTCTCGTAGTCCAGCCGCTGCGATTCGTCGAGGCCAGGCCCGGGGACGGCAAGGCGCACCGCCGCGATCACCTCGTCTTGCAGGCGCCGTGCCTGCCGGTGCCGGAATGAGGCCCGCCGCCGCCAGGAGGGCGGGCCGACCTGGGCGGGCAGGGCAGCGATCCCGGTCTCCTCGAGAAGTTCCCTGACCGCGGCGTCGCGGTAGGTCTCGCCCGGCTCTATGCCGCCCCCGGGCAGTTCCCACCAGGTCCCGGGACCGGGGCGGGAGGGGTCGCGGGTGTGCAGGAGCAGCATCCGGCCCCGGACGTCGAGCACCACCAGCCGCACCACGCTGCGCTCGATGATGGGCAGGCCGTCATCGGGCAGCGGCACCGGGGGACGGGCGGGCACTAGTCGCGGGCCGGGGCTGGCTGGGCCGGGGCGGGCCTGCTCATGACCAGGTCGGCGGCGGTGGGGAAGCAATCCACGCACGCCGGGTTGATCCGGTAGTAGGTGGCGGCGCCGTGCGGATCGGCGAGCAGGAACCGCACCGCGGCCAGCACCTTGAGATGGGCGGAGACGGTGGACTGGCCGACCCCGACGGCGGCGGTGATCTCGCGCACGTTCATCGCGGTACGGCCGCGGGCCAGCAGCGAGACGATCTGCACCCGGGTGGGATCGGCGAGCGTCTTGAACCAGGTCGCGTACTCGACGGCGGCGGCCCGGTCGAGGATCGGGGGATCATTGTTCATCGCTCATCGACGATAACCGATGAATAGCCGGTACGAAAGGGGGCGCCTCGCTCGTGACAGGGTTCGTCACCCGGCGGCGGGGCTCAGGGTGACCGTGCGTTCCTCGCGCGCCGATTCGTACACGGCACAGGCCAGCTCGAGGGCCGCCCGGCCATCCTGGCCGGTGACCGACGGCTGGCGGCCCTCGTCGATCGCCGCGAGCAGGTCGGCGATCTGCACCGCGTGCGCCGATGCCGCCGGATCACGGGAGGCGGTCCCGGCACCCCCTGGCGCGGCACCTCCTGGCCCGGTACCGCCGGGTTCAGGGGCGGCCAGGGCGCGGCGGGTGATCCGCCCGTCCTCGATGACGACGGTGCCCTCGGTCCCGGTGATCTCCAGCCGCTGGGCCGATCCGGGGAAGGCGGCGGTGGTGGTGACGATCGTGCCGAGTGCGCCGGATGCGAACCTCAGCATCGCCAGCGCGATGTCCTCGGTCTCCACGCTGTGGGCCCGGGTGGCGAACGTCGCGGTGACCTCTGTGACCGGGCCCATGCACCAGCGGAGCAGGTCGGCGTAGTGGATGCCCTGGTTCAGCAGCGATCCGCCATCCAGTGCCCAGGTGCCCCGCCAGGCCGCGCTGTCGTAGTACGCCTGGGTCCGGTGCCACTTCGTGGCCGCCTCGCCGAGCACCAGCTGGCCGAGGGCATCATGGTCGAGGAGCCGCCGCAGCTCGGCCGGCCCGGGGTCGAACCGGTGCTGGGAGATCACGGTCAGCTGCACGCCGGCGCCGCGCGCCGCTTCGATCAGCCGGTCGGCGGCCGCCAGGGCGACGTCCATCGGCTTCTCGATGACCAGGTGCTTGCCTGCCTTCGCGGCCTCCGTCCCGACCTCCGCGTGCAGCCCGCTTGGCACGCACACGCAGACGACGTCGATGTCGTCGCGGGAGACCAGCGCCGCCAGGCCGGGCTCGGCGGCGCAGCCCCGTTCCCTGGCAACCGCCGCGGCGCGGCTGGGGTCGGTGTCGGTCACCGCGACCAGCCGCGCCCGGCCGAGCGCGGCGAGCGCGGCGACCGCGTCGGCGTGGCTGGCGGAGATCACGCCGCAGCCGACGATGCCGAAGCCGTACCTCGCCGCATGCTGACCGCCGCGGCGGCGTCCGCCCGGCCCGCTGGTCACGCGTCCTCCCCGGTGCCCGCGGTTTCCAGCCAGCGGTGCAGCACCCGCAGGTGCTGCGGCAGGGCGATCTCAGGTTCCTCGATCTCGGGGTGCCACCGCTTCTCCCATTCGACCGAGATCCAGCCGTGGTAGCCGCCGGCCAGCAGCAGCGCGAGCATCTGCGGTACCGGCACCTCGCCCTCGCCGAGCAGCACGAGCTGCCAGCCGCCGGGCCGCCCCGGCGCCCGCCGGGCGTCCTTGACCTGCGCCAGCAGGACCCGCCCGGCCAGGTTGCCTGCCACCTCGGCAGGCGTCTCGCCCATCCGGTGGGGATGGTGGCTGTCCCAGACCGCGCCGCCGGCCGCGGCGCCCGGCATCGCGAGCAGCTCGGCCAGCACCGACGAAGCGGAGAACGCATCGTGGGTCTCCACCCCGATGGCGACGCCGAGCCGCTCGGCTGCCGGCGAGGCCGCGGCCAGCACCCGGGCGGCCGCCGCCAGCCGCGCCTGCCGCGCTGCGCCGCCGTCCCTCGCATCCGGCAGCTCCCCGCCGAAGACCCGGACCAGCGGGGCTTCCCACTCGCTGGCGAGCGCAAGGAATCCGCGCAGCCGGGGCAGCGGGTCATCATCGGTGAGCCGGATCGAGCTGTCGAGCGCGGCCACCGGCAGGCCGCCGCTGGCCAGCGTGCGCCTGACCCGGGTGCGGGCCGCGGCGTCCATCGAGGGGTCTATCAGCTCGCCGTCGATGAGTCTCAGCTCGACCCCGGAGTAGCCCCAGGACCTGCCCAGCGACAGCGCGTCGGCCAGCGGGGCGGCGGGAAAGGCGAGGGTGCTGAAGGCGATGCGGGGCGGTCTGGCTGGCAACCTGAGGACCTGTCTGGAGGGTGCGGGTTGACGTTGGCCGGCGCCTGCCCTGCCCCGCCGGTCCGGTCCGGGACGAGACCGACCGGGCAAGGGCAGGGCAGGCGCGGCGGGCGGCCGTCAGCCGGCCGGGCGCAGGTGCAGGATGACGACCAGGTCGGTGCCCGAGCCGGCGCCGTTGTTCGTGCCCGACGGCTGCCCGGACTCATACGGGTTCGACTGGGTCGGCCAGCCCACGAAGTTCTGCGAGTTGTACTCGAACCACTCCGCCGCTGTCTCCAGCGGGATCACCGGCAGGTTGGCCGCGACGTACTTCTCCAGCGGCACGAGCAGCTTTGCCTGCTGTGCCACGGTGGCGGCGCCGGCCACCTTGGCCAGCTGGGCGTTCAGGGCCGGGCTCTTCAGCCGCTCGTAGTCGCCGGTGGCGGACTTGCCGGCGAGCGCGCTGTTGAGCCAGCCGTTGTAGAGAGCGAACGGGGTGATGCCGCCGTTCGACCAGTGCTCGGTCAGCTGGAAGTTGCCGTCGGCGACATCTTGGGTCCAGGCGTTCACCGACAGCCCCTGGAAGGTCGCGTGGATGCCCGCGGCCCGCAGTTCCTGGGCGGCGATGGAGTCGACCTCTGCCATGTCGGTGTAGGCGGACGGGGAGATGATCGTGAAGGCGACCGGCTTGCCGCCCTTCTGGAAGTAGCCGTCGCTGCCCTTCGTGTAACCGGCGGCCTTCAGCACGTTCTGCGCCGCCGCGGCGTTGGCGTGCGGCGAGATCGTCATGTTGGCGACCGGCCCGCTCCAGGCCTTGTACGCCGGCAGGGTCAGGCCGGTGGCGTTGACCACCGGGGTCTCCAGGCCAGCCTCGCCCTCCCGGCCGAGTACGGTCCGGTCGACGGCCAGGCTGACCGCTTTCCTGACTGCCAGGTCGGACAGCGGCCACTTGGTCAGGTTGGGCTCGAGGCTCTCGTCACCGTTGGCCGCCTCCCAGTAGTGGTGGTGGGCGGGGTCCTTGGCCACGAAGTTCTTCTGCAGGCCGGGGATGTAGTTCCCGGTCCAGTCGATCTGGCCGGAGAACAGCGCGGACAGCGCGCCGGTGTTGGAGGTGTAGACGGGGAAGTAGACCTTGGCGACCTTGACCTTCGACGGCTGCCAGTAGTGCGGGTTCTTCACCAGCGTGTACCCCTGGGACGTGAACGTGCCCAGCTCATAAGGCCCGGTGCCGACCGGCTTGGGGTCGGTGAACGTCGCCGGGTTGCCGGCCTTGCTCCAGATGGCCTTGGGGACGATCCCCGTCCCCGCGATGTACTGCAGGTTGGTGTACTGGGGCGTCGGGAAGGTGAGGGTGACGGTGTCACCGGAGGCGCTCACGCTCGAAATGGTCAGGCCGTTCAGGTTGATCGCGGGGTTCTTCTTCATCAGGGTGAAGGTGAACGCGACGTCGGCCGGGGTGAACGGCGTCCCGTCATTCCACTTCACGCCCTGCCGGATGGTGAAGGTGATCTTCTTGCCGCCGTTCGACCACTTGTAACCGGTGGCCAGCCACGGGTACTGGACGGTTGTGCTGGCCAGGTTGAACTCGACCAGCGGCTCGTAGATGAGCCCGGTCGCGCCCATGCCGTAGGCGGCCTGGGTGGTCGCGTAAGGGTTGAACGCGTCGGTGATGGAAGTCTCGGGGGAGCTCTCCATCACCAGCGCCCGGTTCGCGTTGCCTCCTGCCGGCCCGGAGGAGTTCGCCGTGGATCCGGAGGATCCGCACGCGGCGACAACGACCGCGAGGACGCCGGCTGCCGCGATGGTCATGAGCTTTCTTCGGCTGTGCAATCTCCTCATCGTCCTCAGCTTTCTTGTCCGTCGGGAGATGTAGATGAGGGCCGCTGCCGGCAAGCGCGTTGCCGTGTGCGCGAACGGGAGCAGTTCCCGGCTAGCTCGCTGTGGCCTCACCTCCCCGCTGCCCGGCCAGGACGTCAGGGGCGGCCACGTCAAGCCGCCAGCAGGCGGCGGAGCGCGCGGCCGAGACGCGCTGCGGTGCCGGGTTCTCCCGGCGGCAGCGGTCCTCGGCGAGCGGGCACCTGGGGCTGAACGGGCAGCCTGCCGATGCGGCCGAGCCGGCCTGCGGCAGTCGCTGGCCGCCGCTCCCGGCGCCCGGGTGCGACGGCGGCCCGGCACCGCGGAGCATGCCGCCGAGGTTGTCGGGGTCGGGCGCGGAGGCGACGAGCAGCTGGGTGTAGGGATGCGCGGGGCGCTGCGTTAGTTCCTCCGCCGGGCCCCGCTCGACGATCCGCCCGGCATACATGACCAGCACCTCGTCGGCGAAATAGCGGGCCGACGCGATGTCATGGGTGATGTACAGCATCGCGAGCTGGAACCTGCGGCGCAGATCGTCGAGCAGGCTCAGCATCTCGAGCCGGATCGAGACGTCGAGCATGGAGACCGGCTCGTCGGCGAGCAGGACGCTCGGCCGGGCGGCGAGAGCCCTGGCGAACGAGACCCGCTGGCGCTGACCGCCGGACAGCTCGTGCGGGTACTTGCCGATGAACTGGTCCGCGGGCGTCAGCCGGACCTGCTCCAGCAGGGTGACGATTTCCTGCCCGGCCGGCTGGCGCGATCTCGTGCCCTGCTGCAGCCGCACCGGCCGCTCCAGGTGATAGCGCACCGTGTGCACCGGGTTCAGCGATGCGAACGGGTCCTGGAAGACCAGCTGTACCTGGCTCTTGTAGCGGCGGAACGCGCGGCGGGCTGACAGGTCGACCGGTTCGCCGTTCAGCCGGATCAGGCCCGTGGTCAGCCGCTCCTGCCCGGCGAGCAGCCTGGCGGCGGTCGACTTGCCCGAGCCGCTTTCGCCGACGAGCGCCACGACGCCGCCCCGGTACAGGCTGAACGAGACGTCGCGCACCGCGTGCAGCACCTGGCCGGGACCGGTCCGGAAATCCTTGCCCACGCCGATCGCCTCGAGCGCGAGCGGCCCGCGTGCCGCGGCCGCCGACCTGACCTCACCGGTACGGGCTCCGGCGCTGCCTTCCCCGCCCGCTGCCCCTGCGCCGGTCATGATGTCACCCCCTCCGTGCCGGCCGGGACCGGATGAGCGGGGGTGCCTGGCCCCACGAACGGGCACGCGGTCACATGGCCGAGGCCCGCCGCGCCGGTGACCGGCGCCAGGGTCATGCTGACCCGCGTGCAGTCGTCCCGGCCGTAGCCGCACCGTGGCAGGAACGGGCAGCCCGGGGGCGGGTTGCGCAGATCAGGCGGCGAGCCGGGGATGCCGGCCAGCTCGCGGCGCTGCCCGCGCAGTGACGGGAACGAGTTGAGCAGGCCCTTGGTGTACGGGTGAGACGCCTCGTGCTGGATCGCCTGCGCCGAGCCGATCTCCAGCAGCTTCCCTGCGTACATGACGGCGATCCGGTCCGCGAGCTCTAGCAGCAGGGAGAGGTCGTGGGTGATGAACAGGATCGAGAAGCGGAGGTCTTCCTTGAGCTCCACGATCTGGGCCAGGATGTCGCGCTGCACCACGACGTCGAGCGCTGTGGTCGGCTCATCCATGATCACGATCTCGGGGCCGGTGGCCAGCGCCATCGCGATCATGACCCGCTGCCGCATGCCGCCGGAGAGCTCGTGCGGGTAGCTCTTCAGCCTGGCCCGCGGGATGCCGACGAGGTCGAGCAGTTGCGCGGCCCGGTCCTCCGCCTCGTTCCGGGAGACGCGCAGGTGCACCCGGATCACGTCGACGAGCTGGCTCCGGACCGACAGCACCGGGTTGAGGGCGTTCATCGCGCTCTGGAAGACCATCGCGATTTCCCGCCAGCGCAGGTGCTTCAGCTCATCCGGGGTCAGTCGCAGGATGTCCGCCGAACGCTCCGTGCGCCGGCCGTGATAGATGACCGCACCGCTGGTGATCAGTGCCGGCGGCCGCAGCAGCCGGGCGGCCCCGTAGGCGAGCGTCGACTTGCCCGAGCCGCTCTCCCCGACCAGGCCGACTACCTCGCCCCGGTTCATGTCGATGCCGACGTGGTCCACCGCGCGGACGTCGCCCGCCTGCGTCCGGTAGGCGACCGAGAAATCGCGGATCTCGAGCACCGGCCCGGACGCGGGTTCGCGCAGATCTGTCATCGGCCCGTACCTCCCGTCTCGCGCCTGGCGTCCAGCAGCGAGCTGCGGGAGAACGAGTGCAGGAAGGCGCCCAGGCGGCCGCGCTGCGGCTGCTCCGCCAGCAGGACCGGAGTCGGGTCGGTGGGCCGCACCCTGCGCCCGGCGATGGTGCTCGCATTGGCGGCGTCGCGCAGCCGCGGGTTGCCGAGCTCGTCGATCCCGGTATTCAGCAGCACCAGCCCGGTGCCCATGAACGCTACTGCGAGCCCCGGCGGCGCGAACCACCACCACGCGCCGAGCTGCAGGGCCTGCTGGCTCTGGGCCCAGTAGAGCATGGTGCCCAGGCTCCAGCTGGACAGGTCGGTCACGCCGATGAAGGCGAGGGCGACCGAGGCGCCGATCGCGTAGAGGACCGTGTTCACGAAGCTGGCGGCGATCAGGCCGGTCTGGTTCGGGATGATCTCGAAGGCCAGGATCCGCCAGGTCTTCTCGCCGGTCTCCCGGGAGGCGGCGATGAAGTCCCGGCCCCTGATCGCCATCGTCTGCGCGCGGATCAGCCGCGCTCCCCACGGCCAGCCCAGCAGGCTGAGGACCAGGATCGTCGATGTCTGGCCCCGCTGGGTGAGGTAGCCGAGCAGCACGATGAGCAGCGGCAGTGCCGGGATCACCAGGAAGACGTTGCAGAGCAGCGACAGCAGCTCATCCCAGAAGCCGCCGAGGAAGGCGGCGGTCACGCCGACGATGACCGACAGCGCCGTCGCCACCACACCGACGATCAGCGCCAGCACGAGCGTCAGCCGGATGCCGACCAGCAGCTGTGAGAGCACGTCCTGCCCGCTCTGCGTGGTGCCGAGCAGATGCGCGGCGGACGGCGCCTGCATGGACAGGCTGGGCAGCGGATTCTGGAACGAGGGATCGTAGGGGGTGAGCAGCGGGCCGATGATGGCCGCGAGGATGAACAGCCCCATCAGGATGACGCCCACCTTGGCGTTAGCCGGCAGCCGCCGCCAGCGGCCGAGCTGCCGGGGCGGCGCGGACAGGGCGGACGGGTCGGCCGTAACGGGCAGTGCGGCAGTCATCCGGTCACCTCCCGGGTCCGGGCGCGGGGATCGACGGCAACGATGACCAGGTCGATGATCAGGTTGGCGAGCAGCACGGCGAACGTGATGACCAGGAAGATCGCCTGCATCAGCGGGTAGTCGTTGGAGGAGACCGCGCTCAGCAGCAGCAGGCCGATGCCGGGGTAGGAGAAAACGATCTCCATGATCAGCGCCCCGGAGACCACGAAGCCGAGCGCGAGCCCGAAGCCCTGCAGTTGCGGGAGGAACGCGTTGCGTGCCGCGTAGCTGACCATCACCCGGCGGCCTGGCAGCCCCTTGGCCTGCCCGGCCAGCACGTAGTCCTCGCCGATGGTGGTGACCATCACGTTGCGCATCTGCAGCATCCAGCCGGCCAGCGAGGTGATGACGATGGTGAAGGCCGGCAGGATCGAGTGGCCGACCGCGCTGCTGATGAACGGCCAGTTCAGGCCCGGGATCACCGTCTGCGAGAAGCCCTGGGCGATCGGGAAGATATGCAGGGTGACCCCGAGCAGGTCCAGCAGGATCAGCGCCAGGAAGAAGTATGGGATCGCCTGCAGGAACATCAGGCCCGGCAGCGCCTTGTCCAGCCAGCCGCCGTGCCGCCACGCGGCGAGCACGCCAAGCCCGGTGCCGACGGCGAAAGCGATGACGGTGGCGGTCCCCACCAGGGTGAGGGTCCATGGGATGGTCTCCCTGAGCAGGCTGCCGACCGACGCCGGGTACTCGCTGACCGAGGTGCCGAAATTGAAATGCGCGATGTCGGTCAGGTACGCGCCGTACTGATGCCAGAGCGACCCGGCGTGACCCACGCCGAGCAGCGCCTCGATGGCCTTGTAGGCCGCTGGCTGCAGGTTCGGGAACTTCGCCATGATGGCCTGGACGGCGTTGCCCGGCATCGCGCGCGGGATGAAGAAGTTCAGCGTCAGCGCGACCCACGCGGCCACCAGGTAAAAGACCAGACGGCGGGCGATGAAGTACATGTGCCCTCCTAGTCAGCGACGGCGGCCGGCTGCCCGGACCTGGCGGGGGCTAACGGGGCCCGGCCGGTCCGGAGCGGTGGTACCTGCCGCCGGGTCAGCGTGCCGGGCGGGCAGCCGCAGCTGGAGCGCAGCACCAGCTCGGTGGGCAGCAGCTCCACTTCCGGCGGCAGGCCCGGGTCAGCGATCCGGTCGAGCAGGCGGATGCACGCCCGTTCTCCCAGCAGCCGCATCGGCTGCTGGACGGTCGTCAGCGGCGGGTCGTAGAGGCTGGCAGGGAACATGTCGTCGAAGCCGACCACGGCCACGTGCTCCGGCACCCGCACGCCCGCCCGGGCGAACGCCCTGAGCACCCCGATGGCCATCTCGTCGTTCGCGCACACGACCGCGTCCGGGAGCACGGCACCGCAGGTAGCCAGCAGGGCGACGCCCGCTTCCTCGCCGCTGCGGACCGTGAACCGGCCCTGGGAGGAGCCGACCAGCTGGCAGCCGGGGGTGGCGGCCACCAGTTCGCTGAGCGCCGTCCGCCGCTCCATGGCGTCGGGAGCGCTCGGCGGGCCGTCGACGTGGTAGAGCCGCCGCTTGCCGTGATCGGCGATGAGGTGAGTCACGAGCGCGGCCGAGCCGGCCCGGTTGTCGGCGGCCACGACGTCGGCCGCCCGCTCCCCGGGGCTGCCGGCGACCACGACCACCGGCAGCCGCTTGGACAGGCTCGCGATGACCCGCGAGGGGACGATTCCCTCGCCGATGAGCAGGCCGTCAACCTGGCCGGAGAGCCGGAGCAGCCGGGGCACGTCCGGGTCGCCGGCCTCCCGGAGGTAGGTGATGAGCAGCGACCAGTCGTTCTCGCGGAGGCGGGCCTCGACGCCACGCAGGACCTGGTCGTAGAAGAGCAGGGTCACGCTTTCGATGTCGTTCTGCTCTTTCGGCGACTGGCGCTCCACGCCCACCAGGCCGATCACGTTCTTCCGGCGGCGGGAAAGGCTCTGCGCGGCGCCATCGGGAACGTAGCCGAGTTTCTCGATCACCTGCTGAACGCGGGCGCGGGTGCTGTCGCGCACCCGGTCCTGGCCGTGAATGACCCGGGAGACCGTTGCCGTGGAGACGCCTGCCAGGCGCGCCACGTCATAGAGGGTTACCACGGGCCATCCCCCAGCCTCGCAGGGTAATTCCGCCAGGGTTAAGGGCGGAACATATGGCATCTAACCGCTTACATCCGGGCGATCTAAGCGCTTACACTAGGTCCCGCCCCAAGGGCCGTCAATAGCTGGCCGTGAGCTCCCGGCCGGCCGGCACCGAACGGCAGCCAAGGAGGGCCCATGACCGCAGCGGGACCTGGCACGGACGGTGTACTGCGCTTCCCGCCAGGTTTCGCCTGGGGCGCAGCGACCGCCGCCTACCAGATCGAGGGAGCGGCCGGCGTCGACGGCAGGGGGCCGTCGATCTGGGACACGTTCAGCCACGCGCCGGGCAACATCCAGCGCGGGGATACCGGCGACATCGCCTGCGACTCCTACCATCGCTACCGCGACGACGTGGCGCTGATGGCCTCGCTCGGCCTCAACTCCTACCGGTTCTCGATCTCCTGGTCCCGGGTGCAGCCGGCCGGCCGCGGGCAGGTGAACCAGAAGGGCCTGGACTACTACCGGGCGCTGCTGGACGAGCTGGCCGACCATGGCATCGCCGCCACCGCCACCCTCTATCACTGGGATCTTCCCCAGCGGCTCGAGGATGAGGGCGGCTGGACGGTGCGCAGCACCGCCGAGCGCTTCGCCGATTACGCGGGGATCATGGCGGAGGCGCTGGGCGACGGGGTCAGCCGCTGGATCACGCTGAACGAGCCGCAGGTCGCTGCGAGCCACGGTTACCGCACCGGCCAGCACGCCCCGGGAGTCAGGGACAGCGCCGCCGCGGCCGCCGCCACCCATCATCTGCTGCTCGGCCACGGGCTGGCTGCCCAGGCACTGCGCAGCACCCTGCCGGACGGCGCCGCCGTCGGCATCACGCTTGATCTCCATCCGGTCCGCGTGCTGGGCGAGCGGACGGCCGCGCTGGAACAGGCGGAGACGGTCATCGACGCCGAGCTGAACGGCCTGTTCCTGGAGCCGTTGCTGCGCGGCAGCTACCCGGGTGCCGCCCGGCCGGAACTGGTGCCGCAGCCGCCGGTCATCGCCGCTGGCGACCTGGAGCTGATCAGCGCACCGCTCGGTTTCCTCGGCGTCAACTACTACGCCCCCGTCTACCTGCGCGCCGGCGACGCGGATGACCTGCGGCGCTACGAGGAGCCCAGCGGCAGCGGGGTGCCGGGCGTGGTCGCGTACCGGCCGGAGCCGCTCACCCCCATGGGCTGGGCCGTCGACCCCGACGGCCTCTATCAGCTGCTGCTGCGGTTGTCCCGGGACGCTCCCGGCCTGCCCCTCTACGTCACCGAGAACGGCCGCGCCGCCGAGGACTATGTGGACCCGGACGGCGAGGTCAACGACGTTGAACGGGTCGACTACCTGCACGAGCACCTGATCGCAGCCGCCCGGGCCAGCAACGACGGCGCACACCTGGCCGGTTACTTCGTCTGGTCGCTGCTCGACAACTTCGAGTGGGGCTGGGGATACCAGAAGCGGTTCGGCATCGTCTACGTCGATTTCGGGACCCAGCGCAGGATTCCCAAGGCCAGCGCCCGGTTCTACGCCACCGTGGTGCGGGCCAACGCGGTACCCGCCCGATGAGCGTGGCTGGCCACCGATGAGTTGGCCGGCCGGGCCCGGTCTACCCACCGCAGGCTGTGCACATCCGCGGTGAGGAGGCCTCATGACCAGCGCACTACCGCCCGTCGTCGACGCCGGCACCTGGCAGCGCCAGCTCGACGCACTGCGTGCCAGGGAAAAGGCGGCGACCCGGGAACTCGACGCGATCGCCGCGCAGCGCCGCCGGCTGCCGATGGTCAGGATGCCCGACTACACCCTGGCGGGCGAGGAGGGGCCGGTCCGGCTGGCCGGCGTCTTCGGCGGCAGGTCACAGCTGATCGTCTACAACCACATGTGGTTCCCGGGCGAGCAGTGGCAGTGCCCGGGCTGCACCGGGTTCACCTCGCAGTTCACCCGGCTGGAGTTCCTGGACAGCTACGACGCCAGGTTCGTCATCGTCACCCAGGGCCCCATCGGCGAGGCACTCGCGTACAAGCGGCGGGTGGGGAACCAGATGACCTGGTACTCCACGGCGGACAGCTCGTTCGGCAGCGACGTCGGCGCGCCGCCGGGCGGCGGCTTCGCCGTCAACGTGTTCCTGCGCGACGGCGACACCGTGTATCGCACCTGGCACACCAACGGCCGGGGCACCGAGCAGCTCAGTCACAGCTTCCCGCTGATCGACCTGCTGCCCTACGGGCGGCAGGAGGAATGGCAGGACTCGCCCCAGGGCTGGCCGCAGTCGCCCACCTACAGCCGGTGGGCAGGCTCGCAGGACATTGCCGCGGCCTACGGGCCAGGTGACTGAGGACTTTACGGTGATGGTTGCTAGGTCTGTCAGCCAGACCTAGCATGAGAGCATGCCTCGGCCCTGGGTCCTGGACTACAACTCCGACAACTGCCCGGTCGGCGCGGCGGTCGGCATCATCGGGGAGAAGTGGACCTTCCTGGTCCTGCGCGAGGTGTTCAGCGGTGTCCGCCGGTTCGATGACCTGCAGCGCCGCACCCAGGCGCCGCGGCAGGTGCTGAGTGACCGGCTGGCGCGGCTCGTCCGGGACGGGCTGCTGCGGAAGGTGCCCTACCAGGAGCACGGGCAGCGCCGGCGTCACGAGTACCGCCTCACCCCGAAGGGGCTCGATCTCTACCCGATCCTGGTCGCCCTCATGGAATGGGGCGACAAGCACGCCACCGGGCCCGCCGGGCCGGCGACCGTGCTCACCCACCGCGACTGCGGAGCGCGGGTGGGGATCGGGCTCACCTGCTCCGCCGGGCACGCGCTCGGGTCGGCGCGGGAGGTCACCCCGCTGCCGGGCCCGGGCGCGCGCAAGATCGCCTGACTGGCGAACGGGCGGCCTGACAGTCTGGCGCGGTATCTCGTCGGACTGGTGAGGACAGGCGCGGCGAAGGGGGCGGCACGATGACCATCGGATCCGGACCAGGCAGCGGCCGGGCTGACCCCGGCCCGGCGACGGTCATGGGCGAACGGCGGCGGCTGATCAATCTCGCCTACCGGCTGCTGGGCTCGCTGGCCGAGGCCGAGGATGCTGTGCAGGAGGCCTATGCCCGCTGGTATGGCCTGTCCGCCCGGCAGCAGGCGGCCATCGGCAACCCGGCCGCGTGGCTGACGACCGTGGCCAGCCGCATCTGCCTCGACCTGCTCGGCTCGGCGCGGGTCCGGCGGGAGCGGTACGTGGGCGAATGGCTGCCGGAGCCGCTGCCAGGGACGGCCGAGTGGGTCAGCGGCCGGCCCGGCGGCACCGCGGCCGACCCGGCCGACCCGGCCGACCGGGTCACCCTGGATGAGTCGGTCAGCATGGCCTTCCTGGTCGTGCTGGAATCGATGACCCCGGCCGAGCGGGTCGCGCTCATCCTGCACGACGTCTTCGGCTACCCCTTCGCCGAAGTGGCCGGCATCACCGGCCGCTCCCCGGCGGCGTGCCGCCAGCTGGCCTCCTCCGCCCGGCGCCGCGTCCGCGCCGCGCGGCCGCCCGCGGCCCCCACCGCCACGCAGGCCAGCATCGTCAGGGACTTCAAGCGCGCCTGGCAGGCCGGGGACATCGGCGGCCTCATCGGCCTGCTCGACCCCGCCGCCACCGCAACCGGCGACGGCGGCGGCCTGGTCACGGCCGTCCTGCACCCTATCGAAGGCCGCGATCAGGTCGCGGGCTTCTTCGCCCGCCGGGCCGCCGCGGCCGCCGGGCTGACGATCCTGGAGCGCACGGTCAACGGCCAGCCCGGCCTGGTGGCTCAGCGGGACGGCGCCACCGTAGCTGTGTACGCGTTCGAGATCGCTGGCGACCGGATCCAGCACATCTGGGCCATGCTCAACCCCGACAAGCTCCGGCCCTGGACCACCGGCTGACGCGCCCCGGCACCCCTCACTGGCCGGATTGGCCGGGGTTCCAGGCGATCTCGAAGAGATGGCCGTCGGGGTCGGCGAAGTACCCCGAGTAAACGCCGAACGGGCGCATGTGCGCCGGTGCGGTCAGCGTGGCGCCCGCGGCCCGGGCCTGCGCGAGCAGCTGGTCGACCTCCTCCCTGGACCCGGCGGGGATGCCCAGGCTGAACTCGGTGGAGCTGGGCGGCCCCGGCGGCAGGCTGGCGTCTTTGGCCAGGTTGGCGCGCTCATACAGGGTCAGCAGCAGGCCGCCGTCGAGGGTGAAGATGACGATCGTGCCGTCGGCGCCGGTGACCTCGTCGTGGAACTCCTGCCCGACGATGCCCTCGGTCGGCCAGCCGAGGCCGTCCCGGTAGAAGGCGAGTGACCGGCCGAGATCCTCGACGGCGAGCGTGATGAAGAAGATCTTCGCTTTCATCTGCCCATCCTGGCAGCCGTCCCCGCCTGTCAATGGTGCTTGACATGCCGCCGGGTCGCGGCAGACGGTGATCTCCAGATGATGAACGAGCGGTCTGCGGCGGAATCCTCGCAGGCAGCGGCGTCCGAGCGGGATGTGCTGCTGGCCACCAAGCTGCGCGTGCCCGGGCGCGGCCAGGGCCTGGTGTCCCGCCCGCGGCTGACGCGGCGGCTCGATGAGGGCGCGGCACGCGGGCTGGTGCTGGTGTGCGCGCCAGCCGGGTACGGCAAGACGGTCCTGCTGGCGGGCTGGGCTCAGCGGCCCAGCCCGCCGGCCGCGTGGCTGTCGCTGGATGCCGGGGACAACGACCCGGCCCGGTTCTGGCGGCATGCGCTGGCCGCGCTGGACCGGGCGCTGCCGGGAGTTGCCGGCCGGGTGAGCCCGCTGCTCGGCCCGCCCGCCCCGGCCTCGTTCGAGCCGCTGGTGACGGCACTGATCAATGAGCTGGCCGCCCGGCCCGAGGGGGACCAGGTGCTGCTGGTACTCGACGACTACCACGTCATCGGTGCCCGCGAGGTACATGCCTCGGTTGACTTCCTGCTGGCGCACCGGCCGGCCGGCCTGCAGCTGGTGCTGGCGAGCCGTTCGGATCCGCCGCTGACGCTCGCGCTGCTGCGCGCACGCGGGCAGCTGACGGAGGTCCGCGCGGCGGACCTGCAGTTCACCGACGATGAGGGGGCAGCCCTGCTGCGACAGGTGGCCGCCGTCCCCGAGGTGGCCCTGCCCGACGAAACCGCGGCCGCGCTGACGGCACGTACCGAAGGCTGGGCCGCCGGGCTGCAACTGGCCGCGCTGTCACTGCGCGGGCAGGAGGATGTGACGGGGTTCGTCACCACGTTCACCGGCAGCCACCGCTACGTCCTGGACTTCCTGGCCGAGGAGGTACTCGACCGGCAGGACGAGGAGCTGCGCGCCTTCCTGCTGGAAACCTCGGTGCTGGAACGATTGTCCGGCCCGCTGTGCGACGCTCTCACCGGCCGGGCCGGCGGCCAGCGCCTGCTGGAACGGATCGAGCGATCCGGGCTGTTCCTGGTGCCGCTGGATGAGGTCCGCGGCTGGTGGCGCTACCACCACCTGTTCGCCGACCTGCTCCGGGCCCGGCTGCACGCCGAACGGCCTGGCCAGGTCGCGCAGCTGCACCGGAAGGCCGCGGCCTGGTGCGCCGAGCGCGGCCTGGCTGATGACGCGATCCGGCACGCGCTGGCCGCCGGGGAGAACACCTGGGCGGCGCGGCTGATCGAGCAGCACTTCGACGAGCTCTTCTACCTGCGCGGCGAAGGGGCGACGGTGCAGCACTGGCTCTCCGCGCTGCCCGCTGACCTGGTCAGGTCCCGGCCGCGGCTGCTGCTGGCACAAACCGCTCTGGCGGCTGACAGCGGCCGGGTAGCGGAAGCAGCGAGCCTGGTGGACGCCGCCGAGCAACGATCAGCCGGCGCGGCCGGCGAGCCCTTCGAGCCCTCAGCCGGGCGGGCCGCCAGCCTGCTGGTGAACATCCCCGCGATGATCGCCCTGTTTCGCGCGCGCCTCGCCGCGCTCCGGGGCGAGGCCGGGGTTACGGCCGCGTCGGCGTCGCTGGCCATGGCCGAGATCCGGGAGGGCGAGCGGGCGCTGGATTCCATCGGCCGGTGGCATATGGGCATGGCCGAGTGGCTGCACGGGCTGCTGCCCGAGGCTGAGCACGCGCTTTCGTCGAGCATCGCCCACATGCGGGCCGGCGGCCAGGGCCTGCTCGCCACCAGGCTGTGCCACGTCATCGGCCAGATCCAGCAGGCCCAGGGCCGCCTGGACGCGGCGGTCCGGACGTGCCGGCAGGAACTGGAGCTGAGCGTGCCCCCCGGCCGCCCTGCCCCGCCGGTCGCCGGCGCCGCGCATCTGGGCCTGGCTGAGGTGGCCTACCAGCGCAGCGAGCTCGACGCCGCGCTGCTGCATGTCAGCGAGGGCATCCGGCTGTGCCGCCAGCTCGCCTACACCCCGCTGCTGGCCACCGGCCTGGCCACGCTGGCGTGGATCCGCCAGGCGACCGGTGATCCGGCCGGGGCACTTGACGCGATCGGCGAGGCCGAACGGGTCTCGCCGGGCACGGCCGTGACCGGGCTGGTCAACCCGGTCCCCGCCCAGCGGGCGCGGCTGCTGCTGGTCCAGGGTGACCTTGATGGAGCCGCCCGGTGGGCCGCGTCATCCGGCCTCGGAGCCGACGACGAGCCCGACTACGCCCGCGAACGCGGGCACCTGGTGCTGGCGCGCATCCTGCTGGCGCAGGACCAGCCCGGGCGGGCGCTCGCACTGCTCGAGCGGTTGCACGCGGCGGCCAGGAACCGGGCAGGCAGCCGCTTCGAGATCGGCGCGCTCCGGGCGCTGGCCCTGGCCGCCGGCGGCGACGAAGACGGTGCGGTGGACGCGCTGGCCGAGGCGCTCACTCTCGCCTGCCCGCAGGGCTTCGTCCGCGTCTTCGCGGACGAAGGGCCGCCGCTGGCCGCGCTGCTCGGCCGGCTGATCACAGCCCAGCGCAGCGGCCGGGCCGCCGGGCGGGTCTCGTTTGAGTGCCTGGCCAGGCTCCAGCGCGCGTTCGGCGCCGCGCCCGCCGCGCCCGGTCACCGGGCCGGCACCCCCGCCCCGGCCCGGGGCATCATCGAGCCGCTGACGGGCCGCGAACTGGAGGTGCTGGAGCTGCTGGCGGCCGGGATGCCGAACCAGGTCATTGCCCGCGAGCTGGTGGTCAGCCTCGACACCGTCAAGAAGCACGTCAGCCACATCCTGGGCAAGCTCGGCGCGGCCAGCCGGACGGAGGCCGTCGTCCGGGCCCGCCAGCTCGCCATCATCCCTTAGCGGCACGGCCTCCGCCTCGCTCCTGGCGCCGGCCCCGGCACCGTGATGGCACGCGCCGCGGCCGCGGATTCCACCGGATATGCACCTTCGAGTGACGCCCCGGCCCCGGGGCAGCTCCTAGCGTGCCGGTGAAAGACATGCCCAGCTGGCGAAGGAGCACAGTGCAATGACTACGCCACACCACGAACGGCCGGCCATCGGGGCGATGTACGCGGGCCTTGCGCTCACGGTCGCCGCGCTGATCGTCCCGCTTGCCGACCATGCCACCGGCAACGTGCTGGCCGATCACATCCGGGCCGGCTATCCCGGCTACACCCAGGCGCGCATCGACACGGCTGTCACCACCTACCTGGTCTACCTGTCGGTCGTCGGAGCGCTCGGCATCGCCTGCTGGCTGGCGATGATCCGGGCGGTCAAGGCGGGCAAGCGGTGGGCGCGCGGCGCCGCGACCGCGATATTCGTGGCCGGCACCGGCGTCGCCCTGGTCGACCTGCTCGTCAGGGACACCTCCGGAGACACCGGCCTGCCGCCGCTGCTGGGCTGGGCGGGGATCCTGCCCTGCCTGGCCGGGCTGCTGGCGGTCACGCTGCTGTGGCGCAGGTCGTGACGATGGACGCCCGTGTCGATCTGCTCGGCAACCCGCTGGATTAATGGAGGCCCAGCCAATGCCGCACCGGCGTACGCACCGTGACCCGGTCATGATCCAGGCCGTCGGAGGACCCATTTCAGTAGCTGGCAGCACCTGACCGAAGGAGCCAGCGACCTCGAGCAGGCCTTCGCGCAGGAAGGCCTCGGGAACCGGCTGACCCTGCTGGAGCCCGGACAGGCGGTAACGATTTGATGGCTGGAGACGACGGCGGCGCCGCCGCCCCGGGACGAAGGGACCCTGCCGATGAGAGCCGTGGTGGTCAGCGAGTTCGGGGGCCCGGAGCAGCTGCGGCTGGACCAGGTCGCCGATCCGGTCGCCGGGCCCGGTGAGGTGCGGATCGCGGTGCACGCGGCCGGGACCAACCCGGTCGATGCCGGTACCCGGGCGGACGGGAGCTGGGCCCGGCTGAGGGTGCCGTGCATCCTCGGCTATGACGTGGCCGGGACAGTCGAGAGCGTCGGCCCCGGGGTGGCCGGCCTGGTGCCCGGCGACCGGGTGATGGCGATGACCCACTTCCCGGACGGCGCCGGCGGCTATGCCGAGCTGGCGGTGGTCGACGCCGCGCTGGCCGCGCCGATCGGCCC
>JAIRTY010000010.1 GCA_031254715.1 Nocardiopsaceae bacterium
CTTCCGATCTCTGCTGACCGGGGTCGCGGTGGCGGCTGCCGCGGCCGAGGCCGCGGCCGTGGAGTGCCGCCTCAAGTGGCCGAACGACGTCCTCGCGGGCGCCGGCAAGCTGGCCGGCATCCTGGTCGAGGGCCAGGCGGCGGGCCTGGTGGCTGGCGTCGGCATCAACGTCTGCCAGCGCCCTGCTGATCTGCCAGGCCCCGGTGCCACGTCGGTCATGATCGAACGGGGGGGTGTGGGGGGGCCGGCCCCCCGAGCCGGCACCGAACTGCGGGAGCGGCTGCTGATCGCGGTGCTGTCCGGGCTGGCCAGGCGCTACGCTGCCTGGACCGCCGCCCCGGGCGGGCCGGGCGACCCCGGGTCCTCCGGCCTGCGGGCCGAGTACCTCCGCTGGTGCGACACGGTGGGCCGGGACGTCCGGGTGCTGCTGCCAGGCGATGCCGCCCTCACCGGCCGCAGCACGGACATCGACCCGCTCGGCCGGCTGGTGGTGATGACCAGTTCCGGCCCGGTTCCCGTCAGCGCCGGCGACGTCATCCACGTCCGCTGAGCGCCCGCAGCGCGGCGTGGTCGCGGATGATGGCCGCGCTGTAGGGGCGCAGGCCCAGCCGGGCGTAGAACGGCAGCAGGTCGCGGTCGCAGACCAGGTCGATCATGTAGCAGCCGGCCAGCCGCGCCAGCATCCGGCGGACGAGCTCGCTGCCGACGCCCTGTCCCCGCTGCCCGGGCCGCACCTCCAGCAGGGGGATGTAGGCGGCCAGCAGGCCGTCGGTGAGGGCGGTAATGAAGCCGGCCACGGTGCCGTTCTCCTCGCGCGCCAGCACCACCTCGCTGCTGCCGTGCAGGATCTCCAGGTGCCGCTGCGGTGACGGCGGCGCAGGCCAGCCCTGGAAGAAGCCGGCCAGGTGCTCCGCGGTGACTCCGGCCAGCGACGATGTGTAGTAGCGCATGGGTGCAGTCTGGCCGGCGCGACCGGGTGGGGGTGACCGGCGCGACCGGGCCTGGCCTGCCGGGCGATAGCCTGCCCGCATGGATGGCGTAACGCTGCGCGGTCACGTGGTCGGGGAGGCCGGCGTGGCCGAGATCGTGCTTGACCGGACGGATGCCCTCAACGCGATCAGCACCGCGATGGCCGGGCGGCTGGTGCAGGCCTGCGCCGAGATCGCCGCCGACCCTGCCACGCGCGCGGTGGTGCTGTCAGCCGCCGGGGAACGCGCCTTCTGCGTCGGCGCCGACCTGAAGGAACGGAACGCCATGTCCGACGCTGACCTGCTGCGCCAGCGGGTGGTCTTCCGGGCCGCCTTCGGCGGCCTGCTGGGGCTGCCGCAGCCGGTGATCGCGGCGGTGCACGGGTTCGCGCTCGGCGGAGGCTGCGAGCTGGCGCTCTCGGCCGACCTGATCGTGGCGGACGCGACCGCGGTCTTCGGGCTGCCTGAGACCACGGTGGGACTGGTCCCCGGCGGCGGCGGCACCCAGCTCGCGCTGCGCCGCCTGGGGCCCGGCCGGGCCGCGGACCTGGTGCTCACCGGGCGGCGGGTGGACGCGGCCGAGGCGGAGCGGATCGGGCTCGCCGACCTGGTGGTCGCGGCCGGGACCGCGCCCAGGGAGGCGCTCGACCTGGCCGCCCGTATCGCCGGGAACTCGCCGGTGGCGGTCCGCGCCGCCAAGCGGGCGCTGCGCGAGGGCGCGGGCACGGCGCTGCGGGCGGGGCTGGAGATCGAGGACGCGGCCTGGCGGACCGCGGCGATGTCGGCGGACCGGCGGGAAGGCATCGCGGCGTTCAACCAGAAGCGGCCGCCCAGGTGGCCGGGGGAGTGAGGCAACCATGAGCGACGTCCCGGCCCGGATCTCGGTCCGCGAGGTGGGCCCGCGCGACGGGCTGCAGAACGAGGACCCGGTCCCGGCTGCCGCCAAGATCGCGCTGATCGGCAGCCTGGCGCGGACCGGGGTGCGCCGCATCGAGGCGGTGTCGTTCGTCCGGCCGGAGGCGATTCCGCAGATGGCGGACGCGGACGAGGTCTGGGCGGGGGTGCAGCCTGACCCGGCCATCCGCTACTCGGCGCTGGCGCCGAACCTGCGCGGCGCCCGGCGGGCGCTGGACGCCGGCTTCACCGAGATCGAGGTGGTGGTGTCAGCATCGGACACCCATAACCGCAAGAACGTGAACCGCAGCACCGAGGAGTCGCTGGACGACATCGCCAGGATCATCGATGAGGCGCACCAGCGGGACGTCGCCTGCCAGGTGATCGTCTCCACCGCGTGGGGCTGCCCGTACGAGGGGGACGTCCCGGTCAGCCGGGTGGTCGCGGTGGCCGGCCGGGCGGTCGCCGACGGGGCGGACTCGGTGTCGTTCGGCGACACCACCGGCATGGCCACGCCCCGGCGGGTGGCCGAGCTGGTGGGCGCGTTCCGGTCGGCGCATCCGGACGTGCCGCTGAACCTGCACTTCCACAACACCCGCGGCACCGGCCTGGCGAACGTGCTGGCCGCGCTGGAGCTCGGGGTGGACGACTTCGACGCCTCGGTCGGCGGGCTGGGCGGCTGCCCGTACGCGCCCGGCGCCACCGGCAACATCGCCACCGAGGAACTCGTGCACATGGTGGCTGACATGGGGGTGTCCACCGGCGTGGACCTGGACGCGATGATCGGGGCCGCGGCGGAGGCGGAGCGGATCGTCGGCCGGACGCTGCCGTCCCAGGTGCTCCGGGCGGGTCCCAGGACCCGGACCATCCCCGGGTAGGGCCCGCCCTCGTGGCCCGGACCGCGGCCGCCGCCGAGCCGGACCGGGGGCCGATGCCGTTCACCAGGCCGATGGCGTCCGGGTCTACTGCCCGCAGCCGTCCGTGCCCTAGCCTGCAAAGCGATGAGATCCCGGGCGCAGCCACGTCCGCACTGGCATGGGGAGCGACATGACCGCAGAGCCGACGATCACCGAGCGTGCCGTCCAGCCGTACGCGGGCATCCGCGGCGTCACGACCATGGCGCAGATCAGCTCGGTCGCCGACCGGCTGCCTGAGATCTTCAGGTGGCTGGCGGCCCGGGGCCCCGTCCCGGCCGGGGCCCCGTTCCTCCGGTACCACGTCATCAACATGGAACGGGAGCTGGAGATCGAAGCGGGCGTGCCGGTCGCGGCGGCCGTCTCCGGCGATGACACGGTCGCCCCCG
>JAIRTY010000020.1 GCA_031254715.1 Nocardiopsaceae bacterium
CTGGATCTGCGTGCCAGCAGGCGTGTGTGCGGCGCCTGCCGCAGCCGGGACGAAGGAGATGCCGCCCACCACGCCGCCCGCGCTGATGTTCACCAGTGCGGTTGCCTGCTGCCACCAGGGCTTTCTGGCCGATTGCATGCGCGTCATCTCCTCCTTCCTGACTGCGCTCGCGACCGGGTAACCGGCGGCTGACCGCCGGGGAGGGCCGGGGCTAGGGCGAGACCTGCGCCCGGGGAAGATGCCGGAGGATCGCTTGGACCTGCGGGTTACCGGGATGGTCGGCGTTCGCGAACAGCACCGCCGCGTTCTGCGCGGTGGCGGCCGGCGACCCGACGACCCACTTCCGGTAGACGTCGGCGACCAGTGCCGCCCGTCCCGCCGTGGTCACCCGCCGGGTGCAGAGCCGCGGGAACCCGTTGCGGACCGTCAGCGCTGCCGACCCGGTATACCGGAGGCAGTTGGCGGCATTGCCCTCCAGCCCGGACTGGATGACGAGCTTCCCGTCGGAACCGGTCAGGGTGGCCCCGCCGATGATGTTGTTGATCGCCCGCGCCGCCACCTGGAGGCTGTCGATCGGATCGGACGGCCGGTACGGGTGGTGCAGGTTCAGCGACCATGCGAGCTGGCCGCCCTGGGCGGGCGTGATCGGCTCGAGACCCACCCGGCCGGTACTGGCCTCCCGGAACCCCGGGTTACCGCCGCTGGTCAGCAGGGCGAAGACCCACAGCACCTGGCGGGAGTTCCTGGCGCAGGCGAAGTTGACCTGGGCCGGTTCTGACCGCACGTCCGGGTTGCGGCAGGCCTGCCCCGCCTGCCGATCCATCACGGCCACGCTGGCGGGCCACGAGCCGCTCCCGCCCGGCATCAGCACGACCGCGACCGTGATCAGCGCCCCCATCACCGCTGCCCCGATAACCGTCTTGGTGACGCGGGACAGTCCCGGGCGGTAGGCGCTCGGCCTGCCGTGGCTGACCAGCTCCTCGGTCCGGTCCCCGGCCGAGCCCGGCCGGTCGCCCGAGCCCGTAGCCCAGGCCCCGGCCTGACCATCCGGGCTGCCCGGAGTCCCTGCCGCCCAGCGCCCGCCGGGACGGTCAGGATCGTCCGCGTCAGCGGCCCAGTCTCCGGCCGGGCCGCCCGGATCGTCCGCGCCGGCGCTCCAGTCTCCGGCCGGGCTGTCCAGATCGCCGTCGAGCGCCCAGTCCGCGTCGGGACCATCAGGATCGTCAGGGCGCATGGCCCAGACCGGGTCCGGATCCGGTTGCTCGATTGCTTCGGTGGCCCATTCACCGGCCAGTCCGCCGTGATCGGCGCGCCCGGCCTGGTAACGCGCATCCTGCCGCGCCCGCTCGCCCGGCGCTGCCCTCGGCGGCCCCCACCGCGACGTGTGGTGCACCTGGCCTGGCGGGGACGCCTGATGGCCGCCGAACCGCCCCAGCTCGCGCTCGAGCCTCGCCCGGGCGTCCGATAGCTGCCGTTCGAGATCCGCGGTCCTGGACCTCAGATCGGCCAGTCGCTGACCCTTCCTGCCTTTCGGGGCGGCCCCGGGCCGAATCCCAGCCGGGCCGGTCCCCCGTTCGTCATTACGCGTCCTCACTGTGTCACCTCTTGTGCACGGCCTGGTTGCGGCCCGGGTGGCGGCGGAGACCAGCCCGCGACAGCGGACCGGCCGGCCGGAGGCTCCCGCAAAGCCACCAGCCGGCCCGTCCGCCCGGCGGGCCGGCACCCGCGCGTGCCTCGCGCCACCCGCCCCTCAACAGCAGCTGAACCGCTGGCGGTGAGCCAGCGAGCTGCGCAGGGTGCATGAGGCATGGCAATTATTAGAACACAAGTACGATACTAATGTGAACCCGGAGCAGCTATTGAACAGACGTTCGCCTACCTCCGGATGTTCCCGCCGGCCGGACCTGAAACGGCGACTCGCGGCCGGGCAAATGGCAGCTAAGTCCAGTTGACAGACTCAGATGCCATGGCTGATCCTGGGTACGTGAGCCGAACCCAGCTGCAGCTGCCCGGTCAGTGCGACCAGGTGCGGATCCGCCGGGCGGGACCGGCCGACATCCCGGCGCTGCGGGACTTCTTCGCCGCGCTGTCCGGCCGGACCCGCTACCTGAGGTTCTTCGGCCCGCTGTGGCCGACTCGCGCGATGCTGCACCGGCTGTCCGGCGGCGGCGCCGACGCGGTGATCGCAACCGCCCAGGATGGCGTCATCGGGCACGCGATGGCCTCCGACCAGCCGGCCGGACACGGCCCGGCCGCGACCGAGATCGGCGTGGTGGTGGCCGATAGCTGGCAGGGCCGCGGCGTCGGCGCGGCGCTGGTGCGGGAGCTCCTGGCGGCTGCCGCCGGCCGCGGCGTGACCGTGCTGGCCATGGACGTCCTGCCGGGCAACCGGAAGGTCCTGGACATGATCGCAGGTCACTGGCAGGTGCTCGGTACCGAGCATGCGGGGGACGCAATCGCCGTCCGCGCGCGGCTGCCCGGGGCGGATTCCGAACGGCCCCTGGCGGGGCTTTCCGGTCAGGCCGACCCCGCCGGCACCGGCGGGCCGGGGCCTGGCGGACCGGAGCCACGCGCATCGGAGCGGCGGCACCCGGCACTGGCCGGCCGGGCCGGCCCCTGACCCGCCCCTGCGGCCCGGGCCGTAACCGCCAGGGTCCGCGGCACTCTGCGAGCCGGTAGTCCCGCCGTACCCGCCCGCTGCGGCCAGGGCCTGGCAGCGGCGGGGTGGCGCGGCAGGT
>JAIRTY010000033.1 GCA_031254715.1 Nocardiopsaceae bacterium
GTGGCCGCCGGGTCTGTGGCCGCCCGGTTGACGGCAGCCGGGCTGCCGCGGGCCAGGGCCGCGCTGACCTGGAGGCCGGTTCCGGCCAGCGCCAGCGCCAGGCTGGCCGCGGCCAGCGCGAGCAGGCCGCGGGAGGCGGGCAGCCGGGCAAGTGTGGAAACAAAGTGCTGCCCTGGCAACCAGAAGTTTCCACGTTTGGCCGGGGCGGTCCCGGGCGCGGCGCTGGCGGTCCCAGCGTGCCCCGGATCGGCTCCGCTCGGATGCCCCGCTGCCCTGGTTCGCAACTGATCTGTCCTCTCGCTGCTCTAGCCCGGGGTGATCGAGCTGATCTTCCACCCGGTCCCGGTCCGGGTCAGCTCGGCCAGGTAACGGTTGCTGACGGTGGCCGCTCCGCCGGATTCCGCCGTTTGCTGGATCCGGACGGTCGCGATCACCTGCGCGGTGCCGGCCTGCGGGTCCAGCCGGGTGACCGCCGCGCCGGTCACCGTTGCCGCCGAGCTCGTCCCGGTCCGCTGGATCTGCGCCCTGGCCGCGGCGTTGGTCCGGGCGACCTGGGCGTGCTCGTGGCCGGTGGTGTCGGCCAGCCAGCGTGCCTGCCAGGTGCTGAGCTGGCTGACGCGGACGGTGTTCAGGTCCGCGATCTCCCGCCTGGCCGCTGCCAGCACCTGATCGCGTACCTGCCCGGCCGCGGCCGGCCCGGCATGGGCGGCCTGCCAGTACGACCAGCCCGACCAGCCAGCGAACCCGCCGGTGATCACGAGCAGCGCCCACCCGGCGAGCCACGCCTTGCGGGCGGAGCCCCCCAGCCCGCACAGCCACGCCCGCCGGGCGGGGACCTCCAGCCCGCGCAGCCACCCTCGCCGGGCGACGCCCTCCCGGCCGGCCTCGCCCGCTCCGCGTTCCCGGCCGGCGTCGCCGGCTCCGCGGGCCGGCCCGCCGCTACGGGTGGTGCTGCGAGCCGCGGACATTGCCCTGGCCGACTGGTTCGGTGCAGCTGGCACGCGCGTTCAGCGCCGGGTGAGGTTTCGCGTTGCTCGTTCCCTTCCGGTAAGGAGTGCCCCCGTAACCGCTGGTGCAGGGCAGCGGGCTGAAGAAGGTCAGTGCCATGCCGAAGTTGGCGCCGTGCGGGGTGATCACCGTGTTCCCGACCGCGACCGCAGCCGGGAGCGCGCTCAGCAGCTCCCGCAGGTTCGCATGCCGGGGCAGGGCGATGTCGGAGGCGGTCAGCAGGTTGGCGAGGGTCAGCCCTAGATCCGGGGTGTTGTCCTTGAGCAGGCCGGTGATCTGCGTCGCCGCCCCGGGCGTTGCCGAGATCAGCCGCCGCAGGTCGGTGTCGGAGTTCGCGAGCTGACGGGCGAACAGCTCGCCCTGCGCGGCGAACGTCTTGATCTCGGCCGTCTCGGCCTGCTGGGTGGCCAGCACCGTGTTCCCGTCCCGGATCAGGGCCGTGGACTGCGGCAGGTCGTTGCTCGCCGACTGGGTGTAGCTGCTGGCGGAGTCGAGCAGGACCCGCAGGTTCGGCCCCTGGCCGTTGAACCCGTAGTACAGCTCGTTCACCAGGGTCCGCAGTGACTTGCCCGGCAGCGAGGTCGCCAGCTGATCAGTGGCGGTGAGCAGGCCGGTCACCGGCGCCGGGACCTGGGTACTGGCCTGCCTGATGACCGCGCCGGTGGTCAGGTAGGGGCCGGCCGCCGACCGCGGCCGCAGGTCGACGTAGGTCTCCCCGACCGCGGACAGGTCGGCGACCACCGCCTGCGCGGTGGCCGGTATGCGTGGCGCCGAATCGTTGATGTCCAGGTCCGCCTGCACGCCGCCGCCGTCGAGGTGCAGCGCGCCGACCCGGCCGACCGAGACCCCGCGGTAGGTGACGTTGGCGTTCGGGTACAGGCCGCCGGCCCGCGGCAGGTTCAGGTGGACCACGTAGTAGCCGCGCAGCCCGACGTACCTGCCCACCCTCGCGTAGTGCAGCCCGGTGTAGGCGATCACGGCGACCGCGATCAGCGCGAACAGCACGATCTTGACGCGGGTGGCGATGGTGAGCATGAGCGTTCGCCTCCCTAGGGCTGCGGCGGGCAGGTCAGGCGACCGGACGGGGCCGGGCTGGGCGCGGCCTGGTCGCCGGGTGTCAGCGGCGCGATCACGCAGGTTCCCTTCTGGGCGACGACCCTCAGGTAGGCGTTCAGGTAGTCGCTGTTGCCGATCCCCCTTAGCACCTGGTTCGGGAACGGGAACGTGAACAGCACCTGCAGCGCCCGGGGGAGGGCACTGCCCGCGTTGGCCAGGTTCCGCAGGATCGGGTTCAGCGCCTGCAGGTCGGCGGTGGCCTGGGCGGCGCTCTTGTTGATGGTGTCCACCGCGACGTTGGACAGCCGGTGCAGCGCGTTGAGCATGGTCTGGAGCTGGCCGAGCTGGCGGGTGAACACCTTCGCCCCCGGGGCCAGGTGGTCAAGCACGTAGCCGATCTGCCGGTCGCGGGCGCGCAGATTGTGCGCCAGCTGGTTGATCCCATCCAGCGCGTTCGTGATGTCGTGCCGGTGCGCATCGAGGTTGGACACCAGCCCGGTGATCTCTTTCAGCACCGACCGGACCTGCGGCACGTTGCCATGCAGCGCCCGGTTGAGTTCGGTGTCGATGCTGTGGAGCTGGGCCAGGCCGCCGCCGTTCAGCAGTGCCGACAGCGCGCCGAGCACCGCCTCCACGGTCACGTTGGCGGTGGTCCGGTACACCGGGATGGTCGCGCCCGGGGCCAGCCTGCCCCGGCCGGGCAGCCCGGGCGGCGGGGCGAGGGCCACGTACTGGTCACCGAACAGGCTTGACTGCGCGAGCTGGGCGGTTGCGTTGGCTGGCAGCCGCACCCTGCCGTTGATCTGCATGGTGACAACGGCGTTCCAGCTTCCCCGCGGCACCGAAAGTCCGGTGACCCGGCCCACCGCCACGTCGTTGACCCGGACCGCGGCCTGCGGCACCAGGTCGACGACGTTCGCGAACGCGGCTTTCACCGTGTACGGGTGGCTGCCCAGGCTGGCGCCGCCGGGCAGCGGCAGGCTGTAGATGCCCTGGAAGCCGCTGTTCGAGCTGCAGGCGGTCAGGGTGAGGGCGGCCGCCGCGGCAGCGGCCGCCAGCACGGCCCTGCGCATCACCGGCCACCTCCCCCGCTGGCGCCGGCGCCGGCTGACGAGCCCGGCGACGGGGCGGGCGCGCCGGCCACCGGCAGTGGCAGTGCCCCGGCTGCCTGCCCGGAGCCGCCCGCCCCGGTGCCGCCCGCACCGGAGCCGCCCGCCCCGGTGGGGCACCCCTGCTGCGTCGGGTTGGTGATGTACGAGCACCGGCCCAGGCTGATCTCGTTCAGGTCGCCGCGGGCGTCCAGCGTGCCGTTGCCCGGGTCGTAGGCGTTCAGCAGGTTGTCGGCGGCAAGCGGGTAGTTGTCCAGCGACTGGGCCAGCGACGACCGCTCGTTCGCGAGGATCCGGGTGACCGCCTGCAGCTTGCGGAGGTTCGACTTCAGCGCGTGCCGGTGGCTCTGGACGAACCCCTGCACCTGGCCGAGCGCGGTGGCCAGCTGGTTCAGCGCCCGGCTCAGGTCCTGCCGGTCCGCGGCCAGGAAGCTGGACACCTGGGCGAGCTGCTGCTGCGCGAGCCGCACCTGGCCGTTGTTGTTCTTCAGCATCCGGGTGAACATCTCGAGGTTGTCGATGGTGGCGAAGAAGTTGCCCCGCGACCCGGCGAGCGTCCGTTGCAGCTGGCTGAACTGGTAGATCATCGTGCCGAAGGCCTTGCCGTTGCCGGCCAGGTTCTTCGCCCCGGTGTTGATCACGTCGGACAGCGCGCCATGCTTGTTCACCCCGTTCGGGCCGAGGTCATGGGCGAACTTGGTGATGGCCGCGTACAGCTGGTCAAGCTCGACCGGGGTGGCGGTGCGGCCGGCGGGGATCTGCGCGCCGCTGGCCAGCCGCGGGCCGCCCGAGTAGGCGGGGCTGAGCTGGATGTACCGGTCGGCGACGATGCTCGGCACCACCACCACCGCGTCCGCGCGTGCGGGCACCGGGACGGTGCCGTTCACGCTCATGATCACCCGGACCAGCCCGCCGGCCGGCCGGACCGAGTCCACCGTGCCCACCTTGACGCCGAGGATCCGCACGTCGGAGCCGGGGTAGACGCTCACGGCCTCGGGGAAGTAGGCGGTGACCCGGGTGGCGGACGGGCCGGACAGCGTCACCATCAGCGCTCCGGCGACCGCCACGGCCAGCACGAACGCCACCGCCCCGACGAGGGTCGCCCGCCGCGCGGTCCGGCCGCCGAGCCGGGCCCAGCCCGCCGCGGCCCGTTCCCGCCAGGTTGCTGTCATCTCAGCCTCCGACCTTGGGCGGCATGCAGCCGGACTTCGGCTGGGTACCGCCGTAATTGCGGGTCACGAGGTGGCACAGGTAGGAGTCGAACCAGCGGCCGTTGCCGACCGTGTTGCCGACCAGCCGGGAGTACGGGCCGAGCAGCGCGAACGTCCGCCGCAGGTTGTCCTGGTTGCGTTGCAGCACGGCCGTGACCTGGCCGAGCTTGGACAGCGCCGGGCCGAGCTCGGCGTTGTCCCTGCTGACCAGCTGGCGGAGCTGGATGGCCATCTGCTGGGTGCCGATGAGCAGCGAGGCGATCGACTGCTGCTGCAACCGCAGCTCGGCCAGCAGCTGGTTGCCGTGGTTGATCAGGGACTGGAACTCGCTGTCCTCGCTGGCGATGGTCCCGGTGACCTTCCTGGTGCCCTGCAGCAGCGCGGCGAGCTGCGCATCCTGCGAGGCGACAGCCCGGGACAGCGCGGCCAGCCCGGTCAGCGACTCGTGCACAGCGGGCGGGGTGTCAGCGAACGCCTGCGAGATCGTCTCCAGGCTCTTGGCCATCCGGTTCGTGTCGAGCTGGCCGAAGACCTGGCCCAGCTGGTTGAACGCCTGGGTGACGTCGTAGGGGGAGGTGGTGCGCGATTCCAGGATCGGGGCGGCGGGATCCTGGGTGGCCGCGCCGAGCGGGTCGAGCGCCAGGTACTTGGAGCCGAGGATCGTCTTGATGTCGATCGCAACCGTGCTGGCGTTCCCCACCCAGGCGTTTTTCACCTGGAACGAGACTTTCACCCGGTTACCGTCCAGCGATACGCCGGTCACCCGTCCCACCCTGACCCCCGCGACCCGGACCTCGTTGCCGGGTGTCAGGCCGGCTGATTCGGTGAAATACGCGGTGTAGCCGGTGCCGCCGCCGATCAGCGGCAGGTTGTTGGCGTTGAAGGCGAGGTAGGCGACGACGCCGATGATGACCAGGCCGACGAGGGCCACCGCCACCGGGTTGCGCTCCCGGAGCGGCGTGCCATTGCGCAGCCGCGCCAGCCAGCTCATGACGTGCACCTCCCGGCCCGGACCGGGATGCCGGTCGGCGCGGGGCCGAACGCCTCCTTGACCCCGGACACCGCCGCCTTGCACAGGTAGAGGTTGAACCAGGAGCCGTAGGAGGCGAGCCGGCCCAGGGAGGTCATCTTGGCCGGAGCCTTCCGCAGGAACGACTCGATCTGGGTGGTGCCGGCCGCCAGGTTGCCGGACAGCCGCCCGAGCTGATGGATGTCCTCGGTCAGCGGCGGGTTGAACCCCCTCAGCATCCCGGCGGTGGCGTTGGTCAGGCTGGACATCGCGTGGATCGCGTTGCCGAACGGCACCCGGTCGGCGGCCAGCCCGGAGACCAGCTGCTGCAGCGTGGTCACCAGGTCGGCCAGCTCACCGCCGCGCGTGTTAACCGTGGTCACGACCGAGTTCAGGTTCCTGATCACCGCGTCGATGACCTTGTTCTTGCGGGCCAGCGTGGTGGTGAGCTGCCCGACGTTGGAGACCAGGGTGTCCATCGTGGTGCCCTCGCCCTGCAGCACCCCGATGATCTCCTGTGACAGCCGGTTCACGTCCCCCGGGGACAGGGCCTCGAACAGCGGCTGGAAGCCGTTGAACAGCTCGGTCAGGTTCAGCGCCGCGGTGGTCTGGGCCTCCGGGATCGTCCCGCCCCGTGGCAGTGCCCGGCCGACCGGCCCGGTGCCCTGGCCGAGCTCGATGTACCGCTGGCCGACCAGGTTCTTGTAGAAGATCGTGGCGGTCACCGACGCGGGCAGCACCCGGCCGGACTGGATGGCGAACCCCACCTTCGCCAGGTTGCGGTTCACCACGCCGATCGAGGTGACCTGGCCGATCCGCACCCCGGCGATGTCCACGTCGTCGCCCACGTTCAGCCCGGTCACGTCGGTGAACACGGCGTTGTACCCGCTGGTGCTGCCGACGCCGGTGTTGGCGATGGACAGGCCGAGGACCGCGGTGACGGCCGCGGTCACCAGGGTGAAGATGACCGAGTAGATCAGCGGCCGGGCGATGCTCCGGCGCCTGATGCGCGCGGGAACGGGCGCCGGCCGGCCGCCGGCCGGCTGGTCCGGGGTCCCGGCGCGCAGTAACCGGTCGAGCGTCACTTGACCGTCACCTCCGTTCCCCGGTAGAGCGGCCCGGTCAGGACGCTGCTCCAGGACGGCAGCCGGTCCGGCGGCACGTTGGCGGCCGGCGCCAGCAGCTCGTTGATCAGCTCGTTCTCCGCGGCCGAGTTGGGCAGCCCGAGCCCGCCCGCTGGCACCGGCATCGAGCCGGTCACCGTCACCTGGCCGGGCCTGGCCGTCCCGCCTGGCTGCGCCGCGGTGGGGGTGGTGGCCCGCGCCGGGCTGGCCCCGTCGTTGAGGCTGATGCCGCGGAACGGGACCGGGTAGCAGTGCGGGCCGAGGTTGTCCCCGAACCGGGGGGCATCACCGGGCCCGTACGCGCCCAGCGACTCCACCGGGTGCACGGTGACGTGCAGCCCCGGCTGGCGGGAGCCGGCGCCGAGCACCTTGTTCGCGCTGGGGATGAACCGGGTCAGCTCGGAGAACACGCACGGGAACTCGGCCGAGTACCTGGCCAGGATCCGCAGGGTCCCCGTGCTGCGGACGGACAGCGCGATGATGGTGGACTCGTTCCTGGTCAGGAAAGTCGTCAGGTGCTGGGACGCGCCGGTCACGGTGGCATAGACCGAGCGCAGGTTCCCGGCCTCGGCGGCCACGGTCTGGCTGGTCACGGTAAAGTCCCGCAGCTGCTGCACGATGTCTGGGGCCGCCTGCGCGTAGGTGCGGGTGACCTGCGCCAGCCGCCGGATGTCGGAGTCGAGCGCCGGCAGGTGCGGGTTGAACTGCTTCAGGTACGCGTCGATCTGGCGGAGGGTCTGGCCGAGCTTGCCGCCCCGGCCCTGCAGTGCGGTCGCCAGTGCCGTCAGCGTCACCGACAGCTTCTGCGGCTGCACCGCGGTCAGCATCGGCAGCAGGTCGTTGAAGACCTTCTCCAGCTCGATCGCGTCCCGGGACCGGTCCTGCCGGATCACCCCGCCGTGCGCCAGGGTCTGGGCGGCGGGCCGGGGCGGGGCGACCAGTTCCACGAACCGCTGGCCGAACAGGGTCGTGGGCAGCATCCGCGCGGACACGTTGGCGGGCAGCCGGCCGGCGGCGCCCGGCTGCAGCGCCAGCTCCAGCCGCGCCCCGGTGCCGGATGAGGTGATGCGGCGGACCTCCCCGACCACCACCCCGCGGACCATCACCTCGGCGTCGAGGTTCATCTGGTTCCCGGTGCTGTCGGTGTACAGCGTCACCATGGTGACCCGGCTGAACTGCTTGTTGTACAGGGCCACCGACAGCGCGATGAGCAGGCCCAGCACCGCGAGCAGGACCACGCCGATCAGCCGCCGCCGGGTCTTGAACCAGGCCTGGGAGGGATTCATGCCACCACCCGCACGGTCGTGGTCGCGCCCCAGATGGCCAGGCTCATGAAGAAGTCGACGATGTTGATCACCACGACCGCGGTGCGCACCGCGCGGCCCACCGCCACTCCCACCCCGGCCGGGCCGCCGCTGGCCCGGTACCCGTAGTAGCAGTGGATCATCACCACCATGGTGCTGAACAACAGCACCTTCACGAACGACCAGAGCACGTCCACCGGAGACAGGAACAGCCCGAAGTAGTGGTCGTAGGTGCCTGTGGACTGGCCGTTGAACAGCACCGTGACCTCACGGGAGGCGATCCACGAGGTGACGAGCCCGATCGCGTACAGCGGGATGATCGCGAAGACGCCGGCCGCGATCCGGGTGGTCACCAGGTAGGGCAGGCTGCGCACGCCCATCCCTTCCAGCGCGTCGATCTCCTCGTTGATCCGCATCGCGCCGAGCTGCGCGGTGAACCCGGCGCCGACCGTGGCCGACAGCGCCAGCCCCGCGACCAGCGGCGCGATCTCCCTGGTGTTGAAGTAGGCGGAGATGAACCCGGTGAAAGCGGCGGCGCCGATCTGGTTCAGCGCGTAGTACCCCTGCAGGCCCACCACGATCCCGGTGGCCAGGGTCATCCCGATCATCACGATGACCGTGCCGCCGATCAGGGCGAGCGCGCCGCTGCCGAAACTGACCTCCGACATCAGCCGCAGGATCTCTTTCGGATACCGCCTGATCGCCCGCGGGGTCCAGGCGAGTGCCCGTGCGTAGAAGAACAACT
>JAIRTY010000053.1 GCA_031254715.1 Nocardiopsaceae bacterium
CGTCCTCGCCCACCACCTCGACCTCGTCACCGAGTTCGGAGCGCACACCGGAACGGAACAGGCCGTGATCGTCGACGATGAAGACCCTCCGCTTGCCCCCGTCCCGGCCGCGGGTATCTGTTCCGCGGTCCAGCGGGGCGTGCGTGTTCATGGCCGGCCCGGCTGGCGCTCCGGGCGCGCCGTGCGGGGCATCCGCAGCGACACCTCGGTGCCCGCACCTTCGCCGCTGCGGACGCTGGCCGAACCGCCGCGCCGTGCCATCCGGGCGTGGATGGACTCGGCCAGCCCCTTCCGGTCGGCCGGCACCGCGCCCGGGTCGAATCCGCGGCCGCGATCCCGGACGAACACCGACACCTGCGACGGCTCCACCTCAGCGAACAGTGAAACGGCCGGGGCGCCGGACCACTTCGCGGCGTTGACGGTCGCCTCACGTGCCGCGGCCAGCATCGCGCTCAGGTCGTCATCAAGCGCACAGTCCCCGACGGTGACCAGCTCGACGGCGATCCCGTGCCGCGCCTCCACGTCCCGCTGGATGAGCCGGATCCCGCCCGCCAGGGTCGCCACCTCGGCGTCGAGCACACCCGGCGCCCGGCCGCCGAACAGCCATGAGCGCAGCTCCCGCTCCTGAGCCCGGGCCAGCTGGATGACCTGCTGCGGCTGGTCCGCGCGCCGCTGGATCAGGGCCAGGGTCTGCAGCACCGAGTCGTGTATCCGCGCGGCCATGTCGGCGCGCTCCTCGGCGCGGACCCGGGCCTGGCGCTCGGTCACGAGGTCCCGGGCGATCCGCAGCCACCACGGGCCGAGAGCCACCACCAGCGCGGCGATCACCAGCGCCACCCCGCCCAGCGGCCGCAGCATCGCGTAGCTCGCGCGGCCGGAGAGAAGCGTGGCGGCGCCGCCGGCCAGCAGCACGGCCGCAACCACGATGCGGAAGACGGTCCACCGCCCGCGGCCGCCCGTCAATCCCAGCACCGGTTCGACGATGCGGCGGAGCGTCACCTGCTCGCCGGCGGGCGCGTTCCGCCAGATCAGCACGACGCCCGCTGCGCTGATGATCAGCGGCCAGGCCAGCGAGCCCAGCCAGCTCGCGCCGAGTGCCGACGCAATGAGCAGGACCACCACCAGCAATGACGCGACGCCGGCAGCCAGGGCGATGCCCCGCCGGTCGCCCAGCGCCGCGGTCGCGATGTTGCTGTCGGCACCGTCGGCAGGCACCAGCAGCCAGGCCAGGACGTAGGCCGCGACGCCGAACAGGCCGGCCAGGGCGGCGAGCACGAACACCACCCGTACCACCGTGACGTCGATGCCGACGCGCGCGGCCAGCCCGGCGGCGACACCGCCGGCCAGCCGGTCGTCCCGGGAGCGCCGCCACGGCCCGCTCCTGGGCGGCCGCGGCCACCGGGCCGGGCGGTGCCCCCGCAGCCGCTGGTCGTCCGGCCAGCGCTGCAGCCGCGGGGTGCCGGTGCGTTGCATCACGTGTCAATCATCGCGCCTTGCGGCGGGCGGGGGTATCCGGGCAAACCCTGATCTTCGCTGGCCGGTTATCAGGGCCGGCCATCAGGGCCGGCCATCGGGGCCGGGTCCGGGCAGTGCGGCCGGGGCCGTGCTGGCCCGCCCGGGACACCAGACCCGGCGGCCAGACCCGGTGGCCAGACCCGGCGCCAGACCCGTAGCCAGACCGGGCGGTCAAACCCGGTAGCGGCCGAGCACCTCGGGGAGGAACAGCTCCTCCGGTTCGAGCCGCCGCGCGGCGACACCCTGCTCGTGCGCATACCGGGTGAAGGCGCCGAGAGTTACCCGGTTCGCGTCCACGCCGTAGGGCCACGGGTCGCTCCCGAGCAGCTGGCGCGCCTCCGCCAGCAGGCCAGGCGCCCACGGCACCGGTACCCGGCTCGCCGTCATGTCGGACAGCCGGTCCAGGCTCGCCTGCTTCGCCCGCTCGAACGCGGTGAACAGGTTCTGGGCAACCCACGGGGCGGATCGCACCACGTCAGCGCGGATCACGACGACATGCATGATCGGGAAAACTCCGGTGCGGGCGACATACTCGCGCTCGACCGGTTCGTAGTCCGGGAACAACCGGACGATCCCCGGGTCACCGGCCTCGAAGCTGGCCGGCGGGTGGGCGGAGAACACCGCGTCCAGGTCGCCGGCGTGCAGCATCTCATCCAGCGAGCGGTCCGGAGCCCGGCTGAGCACGACGCCGTCCGGCAGGTTCAGCTCCACCTTCTCCTGCCTGCCGGGCTGATTCACCCCGGCCTGCACCCAGTGCACATCCTGGAGCGGGATTCCCCATTCGTGGACGAGCAGCGACCGGGTGTAGACCGCCGCCGTCTGCGCCCACTCGGGCAGGCCGACGCGGGCACCGGACAGCTGCCGGGGGTCGCGCGGGCCATCCGGGCGGACGAAGATCGATGAATGCCGGCACACCCGGGATGGGAAAACCGGGATCGCGCAGATGCTCTCGTCGCCGGACGCGCGCAGGGACACGTACTTGGCCAGCGACAGCTCCGACACGTGCCATTCACGGTGGTGGAGGAACCGGTAGAAGATCTCCTCGACCGGCAGCGTCAACGTGGTGAGCTCGACACCCTCCGCGCGGACGGCTCCGGTGGACAGGTCGCGCACGTGGTCGTAGCCGCTCATCGCCATGGTCAACGCGATC
>JAIRTY010000129.1 GCA_031254715.1 Nocardiopsaceae bacterium
CTGTGGCAGGCGCTGCACCGACCTCGGCGGGGACCGCGCCGATCGTCCCGGGGGCACCCGCTGCGCCCCCGGGCGCGGCGAGCGGACCCGGCGGGACCGCCCTTGGGGGACGGTCCGCCAGGCTGGCGCCGGGGGCGGCGCTCGCCGGGCCCGGCGCTTCCGGTAGCAGCAGTGCCGGCCCGCCCTGGGCTCCTGCGGGCATGGGGATCCGCGACAGCGATCTTGGCATCCTTGATGGTCCCGGCGGTCCCGGTGGTCCCAGCGGCCCTGTCGGCGTGGCCGGTAACGGCCATCCCGGCGGCGGCTCGGCGGCCGCGCGGCGATCTGTTATCCGCCGCCGCTCCCGGACGTTCGGGTGGCTGCTGGTGCTGACGGTCGCGGCGGTCGCCGTGCTGATGGCGCTCAGCGCGCTTGGCTGGCCGGGGGGCCGCTTGGCCTTGCGGCCCAGCCAGCCTCCGGCCGCCTCTCCGAGCCCGGGCCAGGCCGGCCAGGAAACCGGCGGATCTGCCCGGCCGCACGTCGGCGGTACGGGCAGTGCTCCGGGGACCGCGCCGGTGGTGCACCGGCGACTGGCACGCACCGCCCTGCCGGTACCGACGCTGATCGGCCCGCCCGAACGGGGAGCCGGACGGCTGGTGGTGTTCCCTGGCGTGATCGATCTCGGCAGCGGACTTGCCGGGGACGTCACGATCTCCGCCGCTGGCGGCCCGGTGCGGTGGTCGGCACGTTCCTCCTCGAAAGAGGTAAGGCTGGGCACCCGGGGCGGCCGGCTGGCCGTCGGCCGCCGGGCGGAACTACGGATCCAGGTCTGGTCGGACCGGGCAGGCTCGGCACTGATCAGGATCTCGCCGGGCGGCATCGTCGTCCGGGTCAGGTGGGATGGTCCTGACTCGCCCACCATGTCGTCGTCGCCGTCTCCCAGCTGGGAGCCGTCGCCGACGGATTCGCCGTCGCCGTCACCATCCGAGTCCGGCAGTGCGTCCAGTTCCCCGTCGTCCTCGCAGTCAGGCACCGGCTCGCCGGTGCCTGGCGGCCGCCGCTAGGGCGTCGGGGCACCGGGCTTTCGGGCACACCCCGCTGCCCGTCACCCGAGTCGCCAGGGTGGCGGGCGGAACCCGGCGGGCCGGGTCCCCCGGGGAGGGACTCGCGCCCGCCGGGACCGGCCAGCCTGGAGCGAGGACACTGGTTCCGGGCACGGCGCCTCGCAAGGGAAAGACTGTTGGATCTGCCGATAGTTCGCTGTGGCGATCGGTGGTCCCGGTCTGGTGTTTGCGCAGCTCAGACGTTGCGGAACGGCGTCGGCGTGTTGCTGGGAGAATCCCGACGCGGCGTCAGCAATCCGGTAACGCGCTCGGTCATCGTGAGTCCTGTTCGTGATTCGTGAAGCCGAGGTGAGGTTTGTGCTGGGGCAGCCCTCAGCAATGCCTCGCGGTGGAACCGGGCAGCGGGACGCCAGGCGGCAGCACGCACCTCCTGCCGACTTCAAGGCGGCCGTCTGCCGATGTCGCGGATCGAGGCGGTCGCCAAGCCGCCGGCGCGCCAGTGCCTAGCCGATTCAGCAACAGCGACGTCTATTGAGGTAGAGCTGGCCCGATAGGCCGATCGCCCGGCCGGGTCCGTACCTCATTGGGTCAGCACGCTGGGTCCGGGCGTATCGCGATGTGCGAGGCTGGCGGAGTGCTGATCTTTGACGAGGATCGGGCATCCGGCTCGCCGTTCGTGGAGCGCGTGTGGCGCTCGCACAGCGAGGCAGCGGGCTGGTTCGTCTCGATTGCCGAGAGCCGCGCCGAGATCGTCGTGGCAAGGCACGGGAGTCAGGTCACCGTCGTCGTGCGGGGACCGGAAACGAGAGCTACCCGGGTGCCCTATCCGCCGGACACAGAGTGGCTGGGTATCCGGTTCGCGCCCGGCGTCACTGTGGTACCCGAGCCGGCCAGGATGCTGGTGGACCAGAAGGTGATCTTGCCACCGGCGCCGGGAGGCTCGTTTCTGCTGGACGGGTTGGCGTGGCAGGTCCCCGGCTTCGGCAACGCGGACACCTTCGTGCAGAGGCTGGTGCGCTCGGACGTGCTCGTCAGCGATCCAGCCATACCGGAGGCGCTGCACGGTGACCCGTCCAGCTCATCGCTGCGCACTCTTCAGCGTCGTTTCCTGCGCGCCACCGGGATCACCCAGAGCATGAGCCGCCAGATCGAGCAGGCCCGGTACGCGGTGCTGCTGCTGCAGGCCGGTGCTCCGATCACGAGGGTGGCCCAGCAGGCCGGCTACTTCGATCACCCCCACCTGACCCGGTCACTGCGACGCTTCACCGGCCACAGCCCAGCTCAGCTGCTCGGCGAGGCACAGGCAAACCAGCTGTCGTTTCTGTACAAGACTGAGCCGTTCGCACAGCGGTAGCGTTGCCGCGCCTGCCCCAACAGTGCAGGCGGCCGAGCCCTGACCGCCCCGGTGAGTGCGGTCTGCCAACCATGTTCACCGATTCCAATCGCCCCAGCCGACGGAGGGAATATGCGAGTCGTCGCCAGTGAGTTCATGGGTCTCGACGGGGTGATGCAAGCCCCTGGCGGGCAGCAAGAGGATCCCAGCGGCGGATTCGCGCACGGCGGCTGGTCGCTGCCGTATTTCGACCCGGCGGTGATGGGCGCGGCCGTCGCCGGGCTCGCCGAGCGGGGCGGGGCGCTGCTGCAAGGCGCGAGGACCTACCGCGTCTCGGCCACCGCCTGGCCCGGCCAGGCCGGCACCGGCAACGCATTCGCCGACTGGATCAACCAGGCCCAGAAGTACGTCGTGTCCGACACCCTCACCGACGCGGACCTCACCTGGCAGCCCACCACGATCATCCGCAGCGCCGACCTCACCACACAGGTCTCGACGCTGCGCGAGCAGCCCGGCGGCGACATCTATGTCTACGGCAGCTTGTCGATCGTGCGGGCACTGCTCGACGCCGGTCTCGTCGACGAGCTCGTGCTCATGATCGAACCGATCACGCTCGGTGGCGGCAAGACACTCTTCCCGACCGACGGGCAGGTGAGAACCTTCGAACTCATCTCCGCCGAGACCGCTGCCACCGGAGTGCTGCTCTGCCGCTACCGGCCCCTCCCCCGAGGTGAGGAGAAGACGGGCGGCCAATGACCACCGGCTCAGCCGCAGGCGCAGTTCAGGCGGCGACCAGCCGCGCCGAGCATGACCGGTTGCGGTTCACCCTCCCGATCTTCTTGCCTCCGGCACCCGCTGAGACATCCCGCACCCGGTTCGTGATGTCGTCCGAGGCCGCGTTGCCGCTCGCACGATCGCGAGCCGCCACTCGATGTCGCGGCGCTGGTCACGAGGTGGCCGTTCGACGCGACGGATAGGGCTCAGCCGACGACGCTTTCGGGCTCACCAGCAGCCAACCCCGACTGGATGCGCTC
>JAIRTY010000156.1 GCA_031254715.1 Nocardiopsaceae bacterium
GGGCGATCGGGTGGCGGCTGCGGCCGGCCGGCTGGGGCAACTGGCCGGCCGCCACCCTCTGGCACACCGGGTTCACCGGTACCTCGCTGCTCGTCTCGCCGCCCCTCGGCGCGGCCGTCGTGCTGCTCACCAACGCCGTCCACCCAGCCCGGCGGCCTGCCGAGACCGCCGCCCTGCGGGCGCAGGCCCACCGCGCCGTCCGGCGCGCGATCGCTAGCGCCTAGCGCGCCGGCCCGCACGATCGAACACCCGGCTACCTACGGGTAGGTCAGGTCACGATCACCCTCGTAAATCTGCAGCGGGCGGACGATCTTCTGCTCCGGATCGCTGAGCATCTCATACCACTGCGCCAGCCATCCGCTGGTGCGGGGGATCGCGAACAGCACCGGGAACATCACCAGCGGCAGCCCGAGCGCCTGGTAGATCAGCCCCGAGTAGAAATCGACGTTCGGGTAGAGCCGGCGACTGACGAAATAGTCGTCCTCCAGCGCGCGCTTCTCCAGTTCGGTGGCGACGTTCAGCAGCGGGTGCGGGCCGCGGGCGGCGATCACCTCGTCCGCGGCCTTCTTGATCAGCCGGGCGCGCGGGTCGTAGTTCTTGTACACCCGGTGCCCGAAGCCCATCAGCCGCTCGTGGCCGGCCTTCACCGATTCGCTGAAGGCCGGCACGTTGCCGGTGCTCCCGATGCGCATCAGCATGCGCAGCACGGCCTCGTTCGCTCCGCCGTGCAGCGGTCCGTACAGCGCCGCTATCCCGGCAGCCACCGCGGCGTAGGGATCCGCATGCGATGACGCGACCACGCGCAGGGCGGTGGTGGAGCAGTTCTGCTCGTGGTCGGCGTGCAGGATGAACAGCGTCTCCAGGGCGCGCTCGATCCGGGGATCCGGCTGGTACCGGAGCTCGGACATCTTGAACAGCATGGACAGGAAATTGCCCGCGTAGTTCAGCTCGTTGTCCGGGTTGGTATACGGCTGGCCCGCGTTGTGCCGGTACGCAAACGCGGCCAGGGTAGGGACCTTGGCGATCATGCGCCGGATGTGCAGGTTGACGACGTCGGGGTCCTGCCGGTTGCCCGCATCGGGGTAGAAGGTCGACAGGCCGCCGACGGACGCCAGCAGCATCGCCATCGGCTGGGCGTCGTACCGGAAGCCCTGCATGAAGTCTTTGACGTTCTCGTGCACGAACGTGTGCATGGTGATGTCGGCTACCCAGCCCGCGAGCTCATCCCGGGATGGCAGGTGCCCGTATATCAGGAGGTAGGCGACTTCGAGATAGGTGCACTTCTCGGCGAGCTGCTCAATGGGATAGCCGCGGTACTGCAGGATGCCCGCCTCACCGTCGAGGTAGGTCACCTTGCTGCGGGTGATGGCCGTGTTGAACAGCCCTGGGTCATACGTCATGAGCCCGGGGTCGCGGGCGCCTGCCTTGATCTGCCGCAGGTCGGTTGCCCGGATCGTGCCTTCCTGGATTTCAAGCTCATAAGTCTGGCCCGTGCGATTGTCACGAACGGTGAGGGTCTGGCCCGGCTCAGTCGGCACCTGGCATCTCCTTTCCGGGGCGGGCAGTGCCTTCGCTGCTCGCAGTCCACGCGAATAGCCCCGCTGCCGATCCGGCCTCATCCAGTGCCCAGACCGCCTTCACGAGCGCGTCAGCGTCCTCAGCAAGTATGACCGAGGCGGCCTGGTCCCGGAATTTCGCCTCTAGCTCGCTGTCGCTCAGGGGGTTCTTGGCGTGACCACGGTAATAGCGGACGCTGTCCGACACCTGGCTGCCGTCATCAAAGCGGACCGTGACCCGGTTCATGCACGCCTCCGGCCAGGCCGCGGCGCACTCGGGGTCCACATCGACCGTCAGGTTGTCAAGCAGCCGCCGGATGTGAGGGTCAGCGAGCTGGGATTCGGCGAGATCATCGCGCCTCACCGCGCCCCGTGCCAGCGCGCATGCCACAACATACGGGATCGAATGGTCAGCGGTCTCCCGCGTGGCCGGGTGCCATTTCTGGGTATCGCCTGCCATCACCCGCTTGCCGAACTCGAACGTCCCCACGTCGACCGCAGCCGGAACCCTGCCGCTGCACTGGGAACGGGCAGCGAGCGCGGCCTCGATCGCGCCCTGGGAAAAGTAGCCGCTGGGGAAGCGCTTGACATGACAGCGCAGGATCGCCGGCCCTTCCGCCGCCACCAGCGGTTCCATGTCGATCTCACGACCGGTCACCTGGGACAGCCCGCCCCTGCCGGTGAAGGGCGAGTCCGGCGCCGTGATGCCCGCTGCCGCCAGCTCGGCGGCGAACACGCCATTGCGGCAGGCGTTGCCGGCCGCGCAGCCCTTCCACATCGACAGCTCGCCCAGCCGGGTCGCCTGCAGTGACAGGTTCGCCGTCACCGCCAGCGAGAGCGCATGGCGGGTGTGCTCGGCGGTCAGCCCGTTCGCCACCGAAGCCGCGGCGGCGCTCGCCACCGCGCCGGGCAGGACGTGATCGATCTGCTCCACGCCCAGGCGGGTTGCGTCGGTCAGCCGGCAGAACACCTCGTATCCCACCAGGATGCTGCGCAGGATGAGGTCGCCGGGTATCTCGTCCGCACCGAACTGCGCCATGGCGGCCGGGATGTAATCGCTCGGATGGCCGACGCCGACGGCGGCGCCGTAGGTGTCGTTGTAGTCCAGGAACCGGATCATCACACTGTTCGCGAACGCCGCAGCGTCAGGGTGCAGCCGGTGCGCGCCGCCGAAGACTCGCGCGCCTGCCGGCTTGGCGCGCCGCGCGCTGACGCTGCGCGCGATGGCGGGCACCTGCTCCCGGTAACTGCCCAGGGCACAACCGATCGAGTCGAGCAGCATCCGCTTGGCGGCATGCAACGCCGCACCGGGCTGGGGACGGCGGCCCTCCTCGACGATGCCGGTGAGGGTGCGGAGTACCTGATCCATGAGTTTCCCTTCGCTGGGCTCCTACTGGACTGCCTGGATCCCCTGGGGCGGTCCCGGCTCGCTCGCCGGGAGCTGCCGGGCCTGCCTGGCGGCGAGCATCCGGTCGCCGGCCAGCATCACCGTCGCCGCCGCGAGGGTCGCGCCCGCGGCCGCCAGCCAGGCGATCGGGTACGAGGTGCGGGTCACCAGGACCGCGAACAGGTATGGCCCGGCGATCCCGGCCAGCCGGTTCCCGGTCAGCGTGATGCCGCTCGCCTTCGCCGGCGCTGCCGGGTGGCTGACCGACACGGCCATGTTGAACAGGCCGTTCCAGCCCCAGCCGGCCCCGTAAGCCACCACCGCGCCCGCCACCATTAACGGCGCCAGCCGGGTCGCCGCGCCTGCCGCCAGCACCAGGTAGCCGGCCGCGCCAGCGATCAGCATTCCGCCTACCAGCCGCAGGTGCCGCACCGGCATCCGGTCGGCGCCGGCGCCGGCGCCGATGCGGACCGCGACGGCGATGCCGCCGGCCAGCGCGGCGAGGAGGCCTGCGGTGGCCTCGCCCATCCCGGCCGCCACCGCGGACGTCACCAGGAATGTGGTCAGCGCCGCGATCGACAGCATGGACAGGCCGAAGCCGGATGCGAGCACGAGCAGCGGCGCCAGCCCGCCCTCCAGCCGCTGCCCCCCGGCCCGCGGCCGCTGCGCCAGCGTGGTGCGCGGACGCGGGATCAGCACCACCGCCAGGCCGGCCAGCCCGACCGCGCCGGCGAATGCCCAGCGCCACCCGACCGTCAGCGCCAGCGTGGGCACGGCCAGGCCGCCGAGCAGCGACGTGAACGGCACAGCGGCCTGCTTCACGCCGAAAGCCAGGCCGCGGCGGCGGGCCGCGATGCGGCGGAGCAGCAGCAGGTTGGCGGCCGACTGCATGGTGGCATCGATGGCACCGGCGAGCGCCAGCATGATCGCCAGGCTCCACAGCGATCTCGTCAGGGCGGCGACGAGCGCCTGGCAGAGCCCGGCGCCGATGGCGGCGGCCCGCATGGTGCGGGCGCCGCCGAGGGATTCGGCCAGCCGGCCTGCGGGCGCCGCGGCAACCGCGGCCGCGAGGTAGTAGACGCTCACCGCCAGGCCGAGCTCGCTGAGCGAGAGGTGCAGGCCGGAGCGGATCTGGACGGCCAGAGTGGCCACGAGAAAGACGGTGAGCGACGTCGCCACCGTGCCCAGCGATGCCCCGGCCAGCCCTCCCAGGCCGCTGCGCTCCGTCACCCCTTATGCCGGGGAGGCGGTGGGTACGGTCCCGTCATCGCCGTGCGCGCGGGTCCCGCCGGACAGCAGCCCGGTGATGGCCCGCAGATCCGGCTGGTCCTCCAGGCTGAGGATGAGGTCGGCGGCGCGCTGGCCGGCCTGCGCGGCGATGCCGCCAGCCGCCAGGCAGTCCAGGAACTTGTCCCGGAGCTCCTGCTCGCTCATGGGGCTGGCAGGGCTGCCCTTCGCGAAGGCGGCACGGCCTTCGACCTGGCGGCCGTCCGTCAGCAGTACCCGGATGATGCTCGTCATGGTGTTGTACCCGGCGGCGTCGGCTTCCGGGTCCACCTCGAAGCGCACCTTCTCGATGGTGGCTTTGACCTCGGGGTCGGTAACCACCTCGTCGCTGAACTCGGTCAGCCCGGCCCGGCCGCGCAGCAGCAGGATGGCGATGCAGAATTCCATGCTGAACTTGGCCGCCAGGTGGTCGGCGGGCCGGTGATGGATCAGCGCGTTCGGCATGTGGCGGTTGGTGCCGACCCGGACCTCGGCAACGTCGCCGGCGCGCAGACCGTGGGCGCGCACCAGTTCCAGGAACGCGGTCATCGCGGGGTGGGTCAGGGAACCGGAGGGATAGGGCTTGATGGAGACCCCGGGGGAGAGGAACGTCCACGGGTTCCCCAGGTGGTCGGTGATCTTGGCGGGGTCGCAGCCGCCGCCGGCCGCGCTGAAGAAGCCACGGCCAGCTTCGAGGATGTCCGGTGCCGCGGTGAAACCCTTTCCGGCCAGCCTGGCGGCGAGCAGGCCGCTTTCGGCGGCCCGGCCGGCGTGGAAGGGCTTGGTCATCGTGCCGAAGTTCTCCCGCAGCCCGGCGGCCTGCGAGCCGGCCAGGGCCAGGGCGGACGCGGTGGTCCCGGCGTCGAAGCCGAGCAATCGGGCCGCCCCGGCGGCGGCGCCGAAGGTGCCGATGGTCCCGGTCGAGTGGAAGCCGGTCTCGTAGTGCCGGGGGTTGATCGACTCGGCTATCGCGCATTCCGCTTCGGTTCCGGCCAGGTAGGCGGCGAGCAGGTCCGCACCGCTGCGGCCCTCCTGCTCGGCCAGGCCCAGCACGGCGGGCAGCACCGGCGCGGTGGGGTGGGTGAGCAGCCCGTAGACGCGGTCGGGCGCCGTCGCGAGCTGCGTGTCGTCGAAATCGTCGGCGTGAATGGCCATCCCGTTCAGGAACGCCGCGAAACGGGCTGGCAGCAGCGTGCCGCGGCCCAGTACCGTCGATGTGCCGCCCTGGCAGTCGTAGCTGGCCACTTCCGCCGCGGCGAGCCGGACACCCTCGGTACGCGCGCCCGCCACCGCGAGCCCGAGGCCGTCGAGGATGGAGTGCTTGGCCCGCAGCACCGCTGCTGGCGGCACCACATCCAGCCGGGTGTCAGCTACGAATCGGCTGACCTTCGCCGTCAAGGCGTCGCTCATTCGGTGTCTCCCGTTCCGTTGGCTCGCGTCCGCGCCCGCCGACGCAGCGCGCTGATCACCGCCTCGGCCACGTCGTCTGTGCTGGCCGAACCGCCCAGGTCGCCGGTGCGTACCACGCCGTCGGCGAGCACCTGGGAGATCGCAGCCTCCACCCGGTCCGCCTCGGCGGCCAGCCCCAGGTGACGGAGCATGAGAGCGCCGGCCCAGATCGCGCCGATGGGGTTGGCGCGCCCCTGCCCGGCGATGTCCGGGGCCGAGCCATGGACCGGCTCGAACAGCGATGGGCGCGATCCGGTCGGATCCAGGTTCGCGCTCGCCGCCAGGCCGAGGCTGCCCTGCAGCGCGGCGCCGAGGTCGGTGAGGATGTCCGCGAAGAGGTTCGACGCGACGACGACGTCGATGGTGTCCGGCCGCAGCACCATCCGGGCCGCCATCGCATCCACGTGCATGCGCTCCACCACGACGTCCCGGTAGCCCTCCGCAACCTCGTTCACCACCTCGTCCCAGAGCACGTAGGCATAGCGGCTCGCGTTGGATTTCGTGACGCTGATGACCGACCCTGACCGCTGCCGGGCGAGGTCGAACGTGTACCGGGCGACGCGCTCCACCGCGAGCCGGGTGAAGACCGGCGCCTCCACGGCAACCTCGTACGGGGTGCCCTCGTGCACCCGGCCGCCCGCGCCGGCGTACTCCCCCTCCGTGTTCTCGCGGACGAACATCATGTCGATCTCGTCCGGGCCGCGGTTCGCGAGCGGCCCGGCGACGCCGGGCAGCAGCTTCACCGGCCGGAGATTGGCATAGAGCTGGAAGGCCTTGCGGATCGGCAGCAGCAGCCCCCACAGGCTGATGTGATCAGGCACCGTCGGCCAGCCCACCGCCCCGAGGTAGATCGCGTCGTGCCCGCCGAGCCGGTGCAGCGCGTCCCCGGGCATCATCGCGCCGGTCTCCGCGTAATGATCCGCGCCCCAGGGGAGCATCTCGACGTCGAGGGACGCGACGGTCCCGAGGACCCGCAGGCCGGCCGGGATGACCTCTTTCCCCACGCCATCGCCGGCGATCACGGCTATCGAAGGCATCGCGCAACCTTTCCTTGGGCAGGGTCAGCGTGCGCCACCTGGGTGCTGCGCGCACGGTCACGGCTGGTGACCAGCGACCCGGGACGGCGGCGGGCCGGCCGGCTGGACTGGCTGGTCATCCGACGAGAATCCGGGCCACCTCCGCGCGCTCGCGCATCTCGGCCGCGTCACCCGACAGCACGTTCCTGCCCTGGGCGAGCAGGTAGACCGAGTCGGCGTGCTCCATGGCCAGCGACGCGTTCTGCTCGACCACCAGCAGGCCGACCCCGCTGCCGCGGATCCGGCCGATCTGTTCCCACACCCGCCCCGCATACAGCGGCGACAGTCCCGCCGTCGGCTCGTCGAGGATCGCGGCCACCGGGTCGGTCATCAGCAGCCGTGCCAGCGCCAGCATCCGCTGCTGCCCGCCCGAGAGCTCGCCGGCCTTCTTGCGCTTGTCAGCGGCCAGGTCCGGGAAGAGCTCGAGCACGCGCGCGATGCGCTGGCGGAGGTTCCCCCGCAGGGTGTACCCGCCCATTTCCAGGTTCTCGAGCACCGACATGTCGTCGAAGATGCTGGCGAGCTGGGGGAGGTAGCCCAGGCCGCGCCGTACCAGCCGGTGCGGCCCCAGCCCGGTGACCTCCTGGCCGGCGAAGTGGACATGGCCGCTGCTGATCCGCAGCAGGCCGAGGATCGCCTTGGCGAGGGTCGACTTTCCCGCCCCGTTCGGCCCGAGGATGACCGTGGTCTTCCCCTCCTCGGCGGTGACCGCCACGTCGTCAAGGACCGGCGGCCCGTCGTAGCCGGCGGTGATGCCTTCGGCGCGCAGGATCGCCACGTCACTCACCTCCGCCGGCCGAAGGAACCCGGGGCACCCGCGACTCGCCGGCGGCCGCTCCCAGGTAGGCCGCGATGACGTCCTTGTGCTCGCGGACCTCCGCCAGCGGGCCGCGGGTGAGCACCCGGCCCTCCGCCATCACGACCACGTCATCGGCCACCGAGGACAGGAATGCCATGTTGTGCGCGATCAGCAGCACCGTGACGCCCGTGGCCGCGATCTCGCGGACCCGCCGGGCGATGAGCCGGCTGGTTTCAGGGAACACGCCGGCGGTGGGCTCGTCCATGAGCAGCAGCCTGGGGTGGGCCATCAGCGCGCGGGCGATCTCCATCAGCCGCCGCTGGCCACCGGACAGCGAGCCGGCCGGACTGTCGAGGTGGCTGCTCAGGCCCAGCCAGCCGAGCAGCTCCGTGGCCTCCTCGCGCAACGCTGCTTCCTGATCCCGCCAGCCCCGCTGCCAGAACAGGGCCGCCAGCGGGCCTTCGCCCCGCTGGCCAGGCGCGGCGATCATCACGTTCTCGATCACGGGGAGGCGCGCCAGTACCCGGGCGGTCTGGAACGTGCGGGCTACCCCGAGCCTGGACATGCCGGCCGGGCGCTGGCGGCCGATGCTCCTCCCGTCGAGCAGTATCTCCCCGCTCTGCGGGGTCAGCCGCCCGCTCAGCAGCTCCACCAGCGTGGACTTGCCGGCGCCGTTCGGCCCGATCAGCCCGGTGACGGTGCCCCGGCTGATGCCGAAACTGCAGTCGGCCACCGCGCGGACGCCGCCGTAGGAGTACGCCACGTTCCGGATGTCCACCAGCACCTGGCCGGGCGCGTCCGCCTGCTTTCCTGGTGCCGGTGCGGTGGCATCCGTGACGCCGGCGACCTCAGCGACGGTAGCCGCGGGCAGCCGGTCCTCGGTAATCACGCCGGCGTCCGAGGGCGCGCCGGCGTCCGAGGCGGTGCCGCCGGCCAGGGCGCTCGCACCGGCCGGCTCAGGCGCCGGCCTCCTGGTGCGGTACCACTTGAGCCACCGCTCGGGAATGATCCCTTCCGGCCGGTAGCGCAGCATCAGGATGAGCACCACCCCGATGACCACCGCGCGCAGTGCTCCGACGTTCGCGCCGTTGCCGAAGCTCGGGACGTACCTGGCGATCTCGGCCAGCGCCTCGATGAGGACGAAGGCACCGAGCAGCGCCCCCCAGTAGTTGCCGGACCCGCCGACGATCAGGGCCGCCAGCAGGATGAACGACTCCAGCGGAAGGAACGCGGAAGGGGTCCAGGCGCTGATGTAGAAGATCAGCAGTCCCCCGGCGATCCCGGCGAGGAACGAGCCGATGGTGAACACGGCGATCTGCGGCCGCCAGGTGACGCGGCCGAACGCCGAGGTCACCTCCTCGTCCTCGCGGGTGGACCGGAGCAGCCGCCCGAACGGCGACCGGAAGATCCGTCGCGACGTCCACACGAACAGCGCCAGGCAGGCGGCGGAGAGCACCAGCATGACCGCCGAGTAGCCCTCGGTGCTGCTGGCGTTCCCGGTGATCTGCGGCACGTTGAACAGGCCGGTGTCGCCGTCGAACAGCGGCTGGTAGGTGTCGATCAGGTTCCACATGATGAACGCGACCGCCACCGTGACGATGGCGAGGTAGTCGCTGCGCAGCCGGCGGACCGTGAGCAGGAACACGAACGCGCCGAAGATGGCCGCTACCAGCCCGCCGATGATCAGGCCCGCCCACCAGGGCAGCGTCCAGCCCAGCGCGTAGGTGATCCCGGGGATGGTGGCGGGGCCCATCGTGGTGACCGCGGCCAGGTAGGCGCCGATCGCCACGTAGATGTAGAAGGCGAAGTTCAGCAGCCCGCTGTAGCCGTACTGCAGGTTCAGCCCTACCACCATGATCGAGTTGATGCACCCGAGCACGAGCAGGTCGGTGAGGAAGAACAGCATTACCTGATCAGCCCCCGCGCCTTGATGAGGCCCTGCGGCCGGAAGAGCAGCAGCAGGATGACGACGCCGAAGGCGATGGAGGTCTTGTACGCCGCGTTCACGTAGGCCCCCGCCACCTCGGTCAGGACACCGACGATCAGGGCCCCGAGCATGGCGCCGTACGGACGGCCGATGCCGCCGAGGATGACCGCGCCGAAGATGATGAACAGCTCGCTGAATCCGGTCGTGGGGCTCAGCGTGCTCTCCTGCAGCACCAGCCCGACCCCCGCCAGGGCGGTCAGCAGCCCGGCGATGAACCAGGTCAGTGAGATGACCCGGTCGCTGTCGATGCCACACGACTGTGCCAGGTCGATGTTGTTCGAGGTGGCGCGGATGGCCTTACCGAACTTGGTGTAGGTGAGCATGAGGTGCAGCAGGAGCAGCAGCGCCGCCGACGCACCAATCATGATCAGGTCGCCGGGCGTCAGCAGGAACGGCCCGATGTGCAGAGCGTTCCCGAGGTTCAGCGAGAACCGCCTCGGTGACGGCGTCCAGATCAGGATCAGCGCGTTCTGGATGATGAAGGCCAGGCCGACGCCGACGATCAGCAGCGTGACCGGCCGTACCCCGCGCCGCATGAACGGCCGGAAGACGAGGAAGTTGGCGAGCACGCCCAGCACTCCCACGGCCGCTCCGCCGATCAGCACGGACAGGACGAAGTTGACGCCCGCCTGGCTGGCCGTCCAGGCCACATACGCTCCGAGGCTCATGAAGTCCCCGAAGGCGAAGTTGAAGAAGTTCGTCACGCTCACTTGCAGGGACACCGCTACGGCAGCCAGCGCGACGACCGACGCCGTCGCCAGGCCGAAGCCGACTGCCTGCAGCAACTGATTCATAGGCGGAGGCTCCTGACCCGCCGGGAGCCGCCCGGGGGCGGCTCCCAGCTTCCCTCGTTACCCGTTGGACTGGCCCAGCGCGCTGAGGATCTGCGACGGGCTCAGGGTCGACACGGCAGGGCTGGAGCCGTCCTGCTTGTAGTGGAGGATGTCGAACGGCCCGTACACGTTGTGGTGCTTGTCGAAATTGACGCTGCTGGCGGCACCCACGTAATCGATCGCCTTGCCGGATTTCAGCAGGCTCAGGCACGTGACGTAGGTGGTGCAGGTCGTTCCCGGGCCGTTGGCCGCCTTGAGTATGCCCTGCTCCAGCGCGGGATACTTGTACGTGTGGGCTTCGGCCGCCCCCAGTGCCCAGATGTTCACCGCGTCGTACATGTAGGTTGCGCCGTTGCTGGGCTGGCTCTGGCCGGTCTTCTGCTTCAGCAGCTTGAGGAAGTCGCTGTAGCCGCCGTTCTCCACCCCCGGATTCGCGATGTAGATGGGGCCGCTGGCCACCGACGCCCCGACCGAGGTGAAGAACTCCTTGGCGAACCAGAGGTTGCTGACCACCCACGGCGTGGAGAGCATGTTCTGCTGCTTGAGCTCACCGAACAGCACGCCAGCGGACGGGATGTCGAACTGGCCGACGATGGCCTGCGGGTGGCCGGAGAACAGGTTACTGATCTCACTGCGGAACGAGCTCGAGCCCACCGCTATGGTCACGGTCTTCTGGACCGTCATGCCCAGCTTCGCGGCGGCGGCCTTCAGGCCGGGGATCAGCGCGGTGTCCCCCGTGGTGTTGCCGATGGCCAGCGCGATCTTGTTCCAGCCGCGCTTGTGCGCGTAGACCATCATCGCGTCCGACATCTCGGTGTCGGACGGCGCCAGGCGGTAGAAGTAGGGGCTGGTCTCGTTGTCGAACTCGGCGCCGCCGCCCCACATCAGGTTCGGGATGCTGGCCTTGGCCGCGAGCGGCAGGGTCACCGGCGCCGTCTGCGAGACCGGCCCGACGATAGCGACCGCGTGGTCGGTGTTGATCTCCTTGTCGGCGGCGGGCACCGCATCAGCGGGGTCGGCGGCGTCGTCCTGCGGGTCCAGCTTCACCTGGTGGCCGAGCACCCCGCCGTGTGCGTTGATCTGGCTGAGGGCCAGCTTGGAGCCCTGCACCATCGCGCTGCCGATGTCGGCCCGGGCCCCGGTCAATGGCCCCATCTCGCCTAAGGTGATGGGCCCCTTCCCGCCGCTGCCGGAACCGGAACCGGAACTGCCTGAACCCGAACCGCAGGCCGCGAGGAGGAGGGCAACGGCTCCCGCCGCGGTCAGCGTCGTCAGGTATCTCGTCCTGCTAGATCCCACGACCTTCACTGGTACCTCCCTCTACGACGGGCCTGCCGGCCCAGTGCTCGTGAGCGGCCCGACGAGAAGCTCCCGCGCACGTGGTGCGCTGCGTGTTCCAGTATGTTCCATTGACCGGAATGAGATTCCATCAGGTGGTGTTACGGTAGATTGTGCATCTGAGATGGTCAAGAAGTTCGCCGGTAACGGTTTGGCCATCCACGCCCGCCGGCGTCCTGACCAGGTCTCACAGGGTGCGGACGCCCTTACTCACGTACGGTGGCCGCGCAGCCGGCGCGGATGGCCACAGGCCGGGGGAGGCGCGATGAGCTTGCCTGATCGATCCCGCGCCCTATCGACCGAAGCGCTTGCCGGCCAGAGCCCCGGCCCGATCCAGCGGGCCGTCGATCTGCTCAAGCTGCTGGCGGAGACCGAGGACTCGGTCGCGGTCAGGGACGTCGCGAACGCGCTCGGGCTCCCGCCGAGCACCAGCCACCGGTTGCTGCGCCAGTTCATGAGCGCGGGTTTCGTCGTTGCTGATGCGGCCAGCAAGCGCTACCGGGTCGGCCCTGGGCTTCACCGCGTGGCAGCGCTGATCCACGCCAAGTCGCACCTCGCGACGACCGTCCAGCCTTTCCTGGACGAGCTGACCAGGGCCTGCGATGAGGCCAGCATCTTCGCGGTCTTCGATCCGGCCACGGTAAGCGTCTCATTCATCGCGAAGGCGGACAGCTCTCAGGCGCTGAGCTACCGGCTCAGCCTCAACACACCGGTCAGCGCCTACTGGGGCTCATCGAGCCAGGTCATCGTCGCCTACCTGCCGGAACCGGAGCTCCAGCGCGTCCTCGCCACGGCCCATCGGTCGCCGGTGGGTAACCGCCCCCCGCTGCCGGAAGCCAGGTACCGGGCGGAGCTCGCCGCGATCCGCAGGCGGGGATTCCTCATGACCAAAGGCCACAAGCTGCCGGGAGCCGTCGGTACCGCGGCACCCGTGTTCGACGCGACGGGCGTCGCCGGCAGCGTCACCGTGACCATTCCCGAGGTTCGCTTCCAGGCCAGCATGGAACCCGAGATCCAGCGGCTGGTGATGCAGTCAGCGGAGCAGATCTCCGACATGCTCGGCCAGCGGAGGCAGGACAGCGAGTAGCTACTTGACTGGCGCCCTAGGCTCGGTCCCATGACGCTTGCAGGACGGAAGGTTCTCATTCTCGCGGCCGACGACTTCGAGGACACCGAGCTGCTGTACCCGCTCTACCGGCTGGCGGAGGAAGAGGCCGCGGTCACCGTCGCCGGCCTCGACGATCAGCCGGTGCACGGCAAGAAGGGCCACGGCCCCGTGCCCGTCGACACCACCGTGGACCAGGTCGCCGAGCGTGATTTCGACGCCCTTGTCATCCCGGGCGGATTCGCCCCGGACAAGCTGCGCCGCAGCGCTGCCGTGCTGTCGCTGGTGCAGGCCTTCGACTCGGCGGGCAAGCCGGTGGCGTTCATCTGCCACGCCGGCTGGGTGCCGATCTCCGCGAAGATCCTCAAGGGCCGGCGGGCGACCAGCGTGGGAGCCATCAGGGACGACATGGTCAACGCCGGGACCGACTGGGTGGACGAGGCTACCGTGGTGGACGGCAACCTCATCTCCGCGCGGACCCCGGCCGACCTCGGCCCGTGGATGAAGGCCCTGCTGGCGGCACTGCGGTAGGTCCGCTAGCCCTTGACAGAGCCGGCCATCGACGCGCGGATGAGCTGGCGCTGGGTTCCGGCGAACAGGAGCACCAGCGGCAGGCTGACGATGACCACGGCGGCGGCGAACAGGGTGTAGTAGCTCTCGTTGAGGCCGTAGTAGCTGTAGACGCCGAGCGCGGTGGGGAACAGGTTCTGGCTGGTGGCTGCCAGCAGCACGGTGGGCCCGATGATGTCGTTCCAGACCCCGAGCATCCCGTAGAGGAAGGTGATGAGCAGGGCGGGCGCGGTCAGCGGCACGATCACCCGGCCCAGGTAGCGCAGGTAGCTGACGCCGTCGACCCAGGCGGCCTCGTCCAGTTCGGCGGGGATCGCGAGCACGAACGCGGTCAGCAGCACCACGCCGAGCGGCATGCCGGGTTCGATGTGCAGGAGGATGTAGCCGGGCATGTTGTTGAACAGGTGCAGCATCCTGGCTTCGATGAACAGCGGGATGATCGACAGCGGCAGGAACAGGCCGACCGCGAGCAGCGCGTAGAGGGCCTGGTGGCCGCGGATGAGGCGGCGGGCGAGGGGGAAGGCCATCAGCAGCGCCAGCAGCGTGGACAGGCCCGAGGCGACGACGGAGTAGACGACGGTGTTGATCAGCTCGCGGGCGAGGTTGGCGCCGGACCAGGCGGTGGCGAAGTTGCCCAGCTGGGGGCTGGCGGGCGGGGTCATCGGGGAGGCCAGGAAGTGCGCGGAGCGTTCGAAGGCCACCATCGTGATGTAGAGCACCGGCACGCCGAACAGCAGCAGGATCAGCACGCCGGTCAGGACCCTGGCGGCGGTGCGGCGGCGGCGGAGGGCGGGGGCGGCGGTCATGGCGCCGGCGGCGGTGGTCATGCCATGAGCCGGCGTTCGCGGCGGCGCAGGTACCACATCAGCGGCAGCGCGACCACCAGCACGACCACGAACAGGACGGTGCCGACGGCGGCGCCGTAGCCGAGGTTGGCGCCGCCGGAGGTGCCGAACGCGGCGTTGAACGAGAGCATGCCCAGGGTCATGGTGCCGTTCTGCCCGTCGGTGAGCACGTAGATCAGGTTGTAGACGGTCGCGGCGCCGACGACGGCCAGCAGCACGTTGACGGTGACGGAGGGGGCGAGCAGCGGCCAGGTGACGCGCCGCAGCCGGGTCCAGGGCCGGAC